>NZ_MCYD01001016.1:1496-8652 GCF_002876325.1 Vibrio sp. 10N.261.52.A1 | reverse complement strand
ACAAAAAGGGAGCTTTCGCTCCCTTTTATTTGTTTAGTTAGTTTTTTATCGCAAAAAAAGTTTTTGGTAATTTTTGGTCGTTTGTTCAGCAACCTCTTTCATCGATACACCTTTTAATTGCGCGATGTAGGCCGCCACTTCCACAACATATGCAGGTTGATTCTGCTTTCCACGATATGGAATCGGTGCTAAGTATGGAGAATCCGTTTCAATCAGTAGCCTATCTAACGGCAGATTCTTAACGACCTCTTTAAGTTCTGTTGCCTGCTTAAAGGTCACAATACCTGAAATTGAGATATAAAAGCCCAGCTCCATGGCCGCTTCAGCAAATGCCTGATCTTCGGTAAAGCAGTGGATTACACCACCACACTTCTCTGCACCACCATCACGAAGAATAGTAAGTGTATCTTCACGCGCATTACGGGTATGGATGATCAAAGGCTTGTTCAGTTCAACCGCAAGCTCAACATGCTGTTTAAATCGCAGTTGCTGCAGTTCAGCCGTTTCAGGCTGGTAATGGTAATCAAGGCCAGTTTCACCGATGGCAACGACTTTAGAATTGCTCGCGTATTCACGCATTCTTTCTAAACTAAAGTCACTCTCAACATCAAGAGGGTGAACGCCACAAGACGCGTTAACGTTATCAAACGGCGCAATCATTTCGAGCATGTTTTCAAACGAATCTAGTGTCACACCTACAGAAAGTAGTTGATCAACATTCGCTGCTTTCGCTTTGTTCACGACATCTTCTACACTGGTGTGTAAATCTTGGTAATCCAGCTTGTCTAAATGACAGTGGGAATCTACGAACATGTTTCCTCGCAAGTGGCTATCAGCCAATTCATTATGAGTAGCTCCGTATTGAGCCCAGGGTGTTGCTTCAACTGCTCAATCAGTATCAACAGTTTATGTGCTGCAGTATAGGCGCTTTGGTAAGACATCACCTCACACAGCGCGTTAGCACTTGGGGTTATGGCATTATTTGCCAAACCGAAATGCAACTTCTGTACATCTGAAAGTAAGTGCCATAACCAACCAAACTGCATCAAAGGATCTTTAGCAAGTTCAGTCGAGAACTTAAGCATGTCAGGCTGAGTGCCTTTGATGATATTAACGAAACCGTCGAACACTTTCTCGGAAGCCTCTACACCGCCCTCTTCAAACATCGCTTTCGCTTTCAACGGGGCATTGTCGTTAAGTGCCAAAATATACGCAGGAACGACCTTACCCACTTCCCCGTCAAGCCATGCTGAGCCCGCTTCCAATTGTGGGCTCACCACATTGAACTGCTGACAGCGGCTTATGATGGTTGGCATTAGGCGATTACTGTTACGAGTCGATAAAATGAAAATACACTGGCTTGATGGCTCTTCGAGAGTTTTCAAAAGAGCATTAGAAGCCGACTCGTTCATCGCTTCAGCAGGCTCAAGCAAGATAACGCGTAAACCGCCCAACTGGGATGACTCTTGAGCCCAGCGATTACTAGCACGAACTTGATCAACCGTGATCGATTTGCCTTCTTTCTCTGGCGAGATGAAATGAAAATCAGGATGACTGCCCGACTTCATTAACTCACAGCTATGGCAAAAACCACACGCCTCACTTTCATAGTTTGTGCACATTAATGCATCGGTAAGTTGGCTAATGAGAGCTTCAACGCCCAACCCTTCCGGCGCATTAACAATCACCGAATTAGGAAAACGCTCAGAATCGAGGCTTTTTTTCCACTCACTCCAAACTGGTGTGAGCCAAGAATACACTTCCGCCATGACTACCTACTGTTGGTCTAGCCACGTACTAAGCGCTTGCTTAATATCTGCGGCTACTTGTTCTATCTCTTGCTCTGCATTGATCACAAGAACCGAATCATCTTGCGCAGCAATCTCAAGGTAACGTTCACGCGTGCGATCGAAGAAAGAGATATCCATCTTTTCAATTCTATCTAGCTCACCACGGCCACGTGCACGCTCAAGCCCTACTCTAGGGTCTAAGTCCAAGTATAGAGTTAGATCCGGCTTAAAATCGCCTAGCGTGGTTGCTTTCAATGATTCCATTGTCGTACGCGCGATCTGGCGACCACCACCTTGATACGCTTGAGAAGACATATCATGACGATCACCCAATACCCATTTACCGCTATCTAAAGCAGGCTTAATCACGTTTTCGACTAATTGAACACGTGCAGCGTACATCAGCAGTAACTCAGTCATGTCTTGAAGCTGTTCGCCTTCGTGCTCTTCTTTAACCAGTGAGCGCATCTTTTCCGCCAGCACGGTACCGCCAGGTTCACGAGTGTTTACGAGCTCTTCAACACCAGATGCTTTCAATGTCTCAACGATGGCATTGATAGCTGTGCTTTTACCCGCACCTTCAAGGCCTTCAACCACGATAAATTTCGACTGATTCATAATTCGTTCTTTATTTGTTTTTTCTTAATTGTTTTAAGTAAGCTCGTACTGCACGGTTGTGCTCAGCCAAACTCTTTGAAAATACGTGCCCACCTGTGCCACTCGCGACAAAATAGAGGTAGTTACTCTTTTCTGGGTTCAGGGCCGCATTAATTGACGCTCGACCGGCCATAGCAATCGGCGTTGGCGGCAAACCACTCATAGTGTATGTGTTGTATGGCGTTGGGGTTCTTAGATCTTTCTTACGGATGTTGCCATCGTAGCTATCGCCCATTCCGTAAATTACTGTTGGGTCCGTTTGTAGACGCATACGCTTGTTCAAACGGTTAACGAACACAGACGATACACGTTCACGCTCTGAAGCAACAGCAGTCTCTTTCTCAATGATGGATGCCAGAATCAGCGCTTCATAAGGTGACTTAAGAGGCAATTTGTCCGCTCTCTTTTCCCACTCGTCGTTCACAACGTTCATGAGATCGCGATGCGCACGCTTTAGCAGATCTAAATCTGTGGTGCCGTAGGTGTAGTGGTAGGTCTCCGCTAAGAACAGACCTTCTAGCTTCTCATTTTCAATACCCAGCTTTTCAGCGATCTCTTTTTCAGAAACCCCATCAAGCGTTTGTTGAATAAACTCATTGTTCTTTAACTGAACAAGCCACTCGTCAAAACGACTGCCTTCAACAAAGGTGATAGTAAACTGATGCTCTTTCCCTTCGACAAGAACCTGTAGCGCTTGCTCAAGCGTTAAACCCGGCTCTAGCAGGAATGTACCCGCTTTTACATCAACGAGCTCTGGATGTAACTTACGGATTAACTTCTCATAAGGAGATGCCTCAAATAGGCCTTCATTAATAAGCTGCGCAAGTACACGATTAAAACTGCTACCGGAGGCAATGGTAACCACCTGCGGCTTTTCTAGTTGAATGACTTGTTTGAGGTTATCTTCCGCTTGGTTGTAAACGTAGAACCCAGCAGCGCCCGCTGCAATGAGGCACAAGATAATAAAAATAAATAACTTTTTGATCACGAGTTTAGTTGTCCTTGAAGGCTACGAGTAACGGTTCCAATGTCGAATTGGGTTTCACTAATACGGGTAACAGGGGCAACCCCTAGAATGGAGTTGGTAATGAAAACCTCGTCAGCTTGCATGACTTGAGATAAGCAGTAGTCAGCAATAGTAACGGAAAGTTCAGTTTGATTCAGCGTCGTTAACACTTGCTTACGCATAACGCCGGCAACACCACTTTGGGTAAGCTGCGGAGTATAAATGACCTCACCTTGACGCCAAAATAGATTGGCCATGGTGGTTTCAATCACGTTGCCTGAGATATCAAGAACCAAACCGTCAACTTCACCAGCCTGATCCATTTCATCCTTCATCAATACTTGTTCTAAGCGATTGTTATGTTTGTGACCAGCAAGTAATGGACTCAAACCTAATGCTTGGCGACAAACTCCGAGCTCAACTCCGTTGTTTTGCCATTCTGCGTAGTGGCTTGGGTAATCAAACGTACTAATGGTAATGGTTGGCTTAGCAATGTTCTTAGTGCTGTAGCCTCTGCCGCCAGCACCGCGGCTAACATGCAGCTTTATTCCGGCTTTTCTACTATTGAACTTATTTGCATTTTCGAAGTGGCAGTTTTGGATGTGTTGAATTGCGCTATTGAGCCAAACGTTAACCACATTCCAATCTAATGCAGAAATACGTAACGCTTTTAGACATTCATCGACACGCTGTTGATGGTCCTGAAAATGCTGGATCTGACCATTTTGGACAAGCATTGTCGTAAAACAGCCGTCTCCGTATTGAAACGAACGATCTAAGATGTCGATAGTTTGCTGGCTTTGTCCGTCAACCCAAAACATGTTTTTCCCCATAAAAAGAAACGGCTCAATGCTAAGCATCAAGCCGTTTAAAAACAAGTCTAATTATGACTATCTACGACGTTTAGGTCTTTTATAAGATGATTAAATCTTTTTGAAGATCAAACAGCCGTTTGTACCACCGAAACCGAAGGAGTTACATGCAGCATATTCCATGTTGCTAACTTTACGAGCAGTGTGAGGTACTAAGTCAATGTCTAAGCCTTCTTCAGGATCATCTAGGTTGATTGTTGGTGGAACAATTTGGTCAACCAGAGACATAGCCGTAATGATAGCTTCAGCAGAACCTGCAGCACCTAGAAGGTGGCCTGTCATTGATTTCGTAGAAGAAACCAACACTTGCTTGCTGCCAGCTTCGCCAAGAGCACGTTTGATGCCCTTAACTTCTGCTACGTCGCCTGCAGGAGTCGATGTACCGTGTGCGTTAACATAACCGATTTGTTCACCAGTAATGCCAGCATCACGCATAGCCGCTTCCATTGCTAGTGCGCCACCAGAACCATCTTCACTTGGAGATGTCATGTGGTAAGCGTCACCCGACATACCGAAGCCAACTAGCTCACAGTAAATCTTAGCGCCACGAGCTTTAGCGTGTTCGTACTCTTCTAGAACCATCATGCCAGCACCGTCACCAAGAACGAAGCCGTCACGGCCTTTGTCCCATGGACGAGAAGCTTTTTGAGGTTCGTCGTTGCGAGTAGATAGTGCTTTAGCTGCACCAAAACCACCCATACCTAGTGGTGTAGATGCTTTTTCAGCACCACCCGCTAGCATTGCGTCAGCATCGCCGTATGCAATCATACGTGCCGCGTGACCAATGTTATGTAGGCCTGTTGTACATGCAGTAGAAATAGCGATGTTAGGACCGCGTAGACCACGCATGATAGACATGTGACCAGCAATCATGTTCACGATCGTTGACGGAACAAAGAATGGGCTAATTTTACGAGGGCCTTTTTCAGTAAGCGCTTGGTGACCTGCTTCGATCAAACCAAGACCACCGATACCAGAACCGATAGCCACACCAATACGTGGTGCGTTCTCATCAGTAACAGTTAGACCAGAATCATCAAGTGCCTGAACACCTGCTGCGACGCCGTATTGGATGAATAGATCCATTTTACGAGCATCTTTTTTAGACATGTACTCTTCGCAGTTAAAGTCTTTAACTAGACCTGCAAAACGAGTTGAGAAATTGGTTGCATCAAAGTGCTCGATATTCACGATACCACTTTGACCAGCTAGCAGGGCTTTCCAAGAAGATTCTACAGTGTTGCCTACCGGTGACAACATACCCATGCCAGTGACAACTACACGACGCTTGGACACGATTTTACACTCCGGAGATTGAGGTGATTTAAGATGAGGATAGATGAGTTAGAGAAAACACAGGCGGTCGAGGTGACCGCCTGGGAGAGATTATTACTGAGCGCTAGTTACGTAATCGATAGCTGCTTGAACAGTAGTAATTTTCTCAGCTTCTTCATCTGGGATTTCAGTGTCGAATTCTTCTTCTAGAGCCATTACTAGCTCAACTGTGTCTAGAGAATCTGCACCTAGGTCATCAACGAAAGAAGCTTCGTTTTTAACTTCAGCTTCGTCTACACCTAGCTGTTCAACAATGATTTTCTTTACGCGTTCTTCGAGGTTGCTCATTTTTTCTTTTCCTTTACAGAGTTCGCTTTATGCGATGTTTTCCGTAGTTTATTCAATCTATTGAAAGTTGCAAGGTCAACTTTTCTGGTCAAACCACAATTTTCACGATTTTAACCGAAATTACGTATGATCTTGACTTAAATCATGCACAAATGTTGCACATAATTTAAACCATGTACATACCGCCATTGACGTGAAGTGTTTCACCTGTGATATAAGCTGCCGCAGGCGACGCCAAAAATACCACAGCTTCAGCGATTTCGCGAGGGTCACCTAGTCGACCTGCTGGTACATTCGCCAAAGTTGCTGCACGTTGGTCATCATTTAGCGCTTTAGTCATGTCAGTTTCGATGAAACCAGGAGCAACAGTGTTCACTGTAACGCCACGAGACGCAACTTCACGAGCCATTGATTTAGTAAAGCCAATTACGCCAGCTTTCGCTGCTGCGTAGTTTGCTTGACCAGCGTTACCCATAGTACCCACTACAGAACCAACGTTAACGATACGACCTTCACGCTTCTTCATCATGCCACGCAATACAGCTTTAGACATGCGGAAGATAGGGGTTAGGTTAGTGTCGATGATGTCATTCCATTCGTCGTCTTTCATACGCATTAGTAGGTTGTCACGAGTGATACCTGCGTTGTTAACTAGAATGTCAATCGCACCGAACTCATCGTTGATGGTTTTCAGTGTAGCAGCAATTGAGTCAACATCAGTTACGTTAAGAGCAAGACCTTTACCGTTCTCGCCAAGGTACTCACTGATTGCAGCAGCGCCGCCTTCAGATGTAGCAGTACCGATAACTTTAGCACCACGCTCAACTAAAAGTTCAGCGATTGCACGACCGATACCACGGCTTGCGCCTGTAACTAGTGCAACTTTGCCTTCTAAATTCATCATAACTTCTCTATTAAGTGGTTATTACTTAGCAGCTTCTAGTGATGCAGTGTCATTAACTGCAGCAGCTGTCATAGTTTTTACGATTCGTTTTGTTAGGCCAGTAAGAACTTTACCAGGACCTAATTCAAGTAGCTTCTCAACGCCTTGCTCGTTCATCGCTTGTACACCTTCAGTCCAACGAACTGGGCTGTAAAGTTGACGAACAAGCGCATCTTTAATTTTTGCAGGGTCTGTTTCAGCAACAACATCAACGTTGTTGATAACAGGCAATGCTGGCTTGTTGAATTCTAGAGCTTCTAGAGCT
>NZ_MCYD01001016.1:0-876 GCF_002876325.1 Vibrio sp. 10N.261.52.A1 | reverse complement strand
TCTAGAGCTTCTAGAGCTACCGCTAACTTGTCTGCTGCAGGTTTCATTAGCGCACAGTGAGACGGTACAGATACTGGTAGAGGAAGTGCACGCTTAGCGCCCGCTTCTTTACATAGTGCACCAGCACGCTCTACTGCCGCTTTGTTACCCGCGATAACAACTTGACCAGGAGAGTTGAAGTTCACTGGAGAAACAACTTCACCCTGTGCCGCTTCTTCACACGCTTTAGCAATCGCTTCATCATCTAGACCGATGATTGCGTACATTGCACCAACGCCTGCAGGAACCGCTTCTTGCATTAGCTGGCCACGTAGTTCAACTAGCTTGATCGCTTCTTTAAAGTCGATAACGCCAGCACATACTAGTGCAGAGTATTCACCTAAGCTGTGACCCGCTAAGTTTGCAGGTTGCTCTAGGCCAAGCTCTTGCCATACACGCCAAATTGCAACAGACGCTGTTAGTAGAGCCGGTTGAGTGCGGAAAGTTTCATTTAGATTTTCTACTGGGCCATCTTGAACTAATGCCCATAGATCGTAACCAAGTGCTTCTGAAGCTTCAGCAAATGTTTGTTTAACAACATCATACTGTTCGCCTAGGTCTGCAAGCATACCGATAGCTTGAGAGCCTTGGCCTGGGAATACGATAGCAAACTTGCTCATTGTAATTTTCCTTTAAGCAAAGCAAAAAATTGAATAAGGCACATAAGTTATGTGCCTTGTTTGTAGGTTTTCGCTTAGGGTTAGAATTTAACTAACGCAGAACCCCAAGTGAAGCCACCGCCAAATGCTTCCAATAGAAGCGTTTGACCGCGTTTAATTCGTCCGTCACGAACAGCCTCATCCAAGGCAGTTGGTACGGTAGCCGCTGATGTGTTGC
>NZ_MCYD01001015.1:0-15512 GCF_002876325.1 Vibrio sp. 10N.261.52.A1 | reverse complement strand
GCACTCAAACATTCATCGTGCAGGCGAGCTCAAGCCGACAACGTTCCTTAAGGTTCTCAACAAGTTCGACGTTTGGCGCAAGCCAGATCGCCTTAACGACATCTTGCTTTGCTGCCAAGCTGACCACGCAGGCCGTAAAGGGCTAGAAGATCAGCCTTATCCTCAAAAAGCTCGTTTTGAAACGGCCTATCAAGCGGCGCTGCAAGTTGAAGTAAAAGCGATCATTGCCGATGGCTTTAAAGGTAAAGATATTCGAGAAGAGCAAGAGAAGCGCAGAGCGGTGGCTATTGAAAGCGCGTTATCAGAACTCACTGATAGTTAATCTTCAATCTGTTAGTAAGCACGCATTAAAAAGCCCGCAGTTAAGCGGGCTTTTTCAATTCTACGACGAGACTGTGATCAGCGCCTGTTACTGCATCATTAAGAAAGCAAACAGACCACAACCTAGGATTAGGCGGTAGATAACAAACGGCGTCATGCCCATACGAGAGATAAGCTTCAAGAAGAAGTGAATACAGATGTAAGCACTGATGAAAGACACCGCAACGCCCGTTAGCAGTGTACCAACGTGGATTGGATCGCCACTGGTCACAAGCTTAAGGCCTAAGTAGCCACCAGCTAAAGTGATGATTGGGATAGACATTAGGAAAGAGAATCGAGCTGCCGCTTCACGAGTAAAGCCAAGGTAAAGTGCTGCCGTAATCGTAGCGCCTGAGCGAGAAGTACCAGGAATAATTGCCATAGCTTGAGCAAGACCAATAAACAACGCTTTTTTCCAGCCCGCTTGGTACTCATCATCACGTAGGCTTGAGTTCTTATCCACCCACCACAACAACAAACCAAAGACGATGGTCGTTGTCGCAATTACCCATGCACTGCGCAGGTAAAGTTCAACAATGTCCTTCATCAGCAGGCCAAAGATACATGCAGGAATCGTCGCAAGGATGATCATCCATGCCAATTTCGCTTCTTTGCTGCGGTCGCCCTTAAACACTGAGCCGAAGAATGCGCTCAACAACGAAATCACTTCTTTACGGAAATAGATCACGACTGCGGCCAAAGTACCCACGTGAACCGCAACATCAAAAGCCAAACCCTGATCTTCCCAGCCTAAAACCGCTGATGGAAGGATCAAGTGTGCCGAACTGGAAATAGGTAAAAACTCAGTAAAGCCTTGCACCAACGCCAATATAAACGCTTCAAAATAACTCATTACTTACCTTTAAAATTATAGTTTTATATCTACGACAGAGAGCGAGTCTAGTTGCTGCATCTTCTGCCATATTTCACTGACGGTTCTTCCGTCTTGCGGGATCACTCTCGCAGGACAAAGATCATAAAGTGGTTGTGTTACAAAAGGATATTTATAGATATCACTGCGCGGTAACTCTGGAGCAGACTCAGATATCTCATCACCAAACAGCACAATATCAAGATCCAAATTTCGATCCTGAAGCTTGTGTGCATCTTGCGCACGCCCCCATTTGTACTCAATTTTACGAAGTTCTTGTGAAAATTCAGTCAATGAAAGTGGCGTGTCGAGCTCTATCACAAAGTTATAAAATGGATGGCTATCAAAACCGACGGGCTCACAGTGATAGATTTTAGAGCATTTAAGGTTAGTCCCTAACGATTGAAGCTCTGTCCATGCCACCCTTGCATGCTTGTCGCGGTCTATGTTCGTGCCAACACCAACATAGGCGATGGTCATGCTTGACCTCGTTCGATGATCACACCCACCGCTTTTGCTTGAGGAACTGCACCAGGCTTCGCTAGGTGAATTTTAACCCAAGGAACGGAGAACTGAGTCATAATGAGCTCTGCGACTTCCTCAGCAACACGTTCTACGAGTAGAAAACGGCCATTCGCAATGTGATCGAGTACTGCAGTGCTCACTTTCGAATAATCCAAAGCATCAACCACATCATCACTCTTGCCTGCTGGGCGGTTGTCATGAGCCATTTCAATATCAAGAACCAGTTTCTGTTTGATCTCTTGTTCCCAATCGTAAACACCGATCGTTGTAATTACTTCTAGCTGCTCAATGAAAACTTTATCCAGTGCCATGACTTGTCCTTTTAGAGGTCGGATACCCAAATTTGGGAAAAAAACGTATTATTTGCGTAATTCGAGATATGATATCAATTACTCTTGGATTGAGCATTATTTTCCCATCGTTAAGCGTATAACCGTTAAAGGACAGACATGACCCCATTGGCACTTATCATGATCATTGCTGCCTATTTGCTAGGTTCAATCTCTAGTGCGGTCTTGATATGCCGAGTCTTAAGGCTTCCAGATCCTAGAACGGTGGGCTCAAACAACCCAGGCGCAACCAATGTGTTACGTGTCGGTGGCAAAGGTGCCGCAGCAGCAGTATTACTCTGTGATATGTTAAAAGGCACCATTCCAGTCTGGCTTGGTTACTTTCTCGGTATCGACTCAATTATTTTAGGTATCGTTGCGATTGCAGCTTGTCTTGGTCATATGTATCCGATCTTCTTCCACTTTAAGGGTGGTAAAGGCGTCGCAACGGCACTGGGTGCCATCGCCCCAATTGGATTCGACCTAACCGGTATGATCATGGCAACTTGGCTCGTGGTCGCGCTTTTATTTCGTTACTCCTCTTTGGCAGCATTGGTGACAGTGCTACTTGCCCCTTTCTACGCTTGGTTAGTCAAACCGCAATACACCCTGCCCGTGGCTATGCTGTGTTGCTTGATCGTGCTGCGTCACCATCAAAACATCCGCCGCCTACTGGACGGTAGCGAGCCAAAACTCGGACAAAAAAAATCGGCTTAACCTTATATTCAAGATTAAACCGATCATTTCAAACGATAGAAAGTCTACAGCAGGTGCTTACCTAAAAACTCTTTCAGCATAGTGTTTACAAATTCTGGCTGCTCTAGCGAACTAATGTGTCCTGCGCCAGGAATTACCACTAATTCACTTCCCGAAATGCAATCATGCATTAGGTAAGATTCAAGTACCGGGCGTGGTTTATCTTCTTGGCCGACAGCTACCAACACAGGTAGAGCAAAGTTCTCTATAGTTTCAATCATGTCACGACGTCCAAACACCATACGACCAATTCGAGCTACTTGCTCTGCTTGCTCGCCCTGTAGTGCCGATAACTGCTGAGTAAAACCTTCTACCAAAGCTGGCGTGTTAGTTTGTGCGTCATTAGCAAAGAACAACGGCACAACCGCTTCTACGATCGGTTGAGGAACCATCTTAGTTTGAGAGATGGTGTCTAGCATGCTGAAGTATTTCGCGTGTGCAACTTCTGGCTCTAGACCGACAAAAGTGTCCATCAGTACCAAAGATTTGATACGTGCCGGTGCCAGCTCTGCAAGCTCAGTACCCCACATACCACCAACCGATAAACCCACCACAGAAAATTCTTCAATGTTTAAATGGTCAAGCAGTGCCAGAACATGTTGAGCGTAGTCTTTTAGGTTGCCCATTGCGTTCGGTGCTGCTTGAGACTCACCGTGAGACCAAAGCTCAGGCACAATACAACGGTACTGAGATTTTAACGCTTCAACCTGTGGCTTCCACATCGCACTATCCCAAAGGTAGCTGTGTCCTAGTACAACAACCGGGCCTTCGCCTTCGTCTAGGTACGCCATCGATTGATTATCTACAGTGAACTTATTCATCTTCTTCCCTAATCTCTATCAGCAATTATTTATCGACATATAGTCGGTAAGCTAAGATATAAAAACGGTCGCACAAGGCGACCGTTTATCGAAACATTTTGATGTATTACGCAATTGGCTCTAATTGGTCGATCGGCCAACGCGGTGTGGCTTGAACTGAAAGATCAGCAGTCTCACCGTTTTTCAGGCGCTGCATACCGGCATAAGCGATCATCGCACCGTTATCAGTACAGAACTCAGTACGCGGGTAGTAAACCTCGCCACCAATTTTCTTAGCAAGTGCTTCAAGCTCAACACGTAGTTGTTTGTTTGCACTTACACCACCAGCAATCACTATACGTTTCATGCCCGTCTGTTCCAAGGCACGCTTACACTTGATTACCAAGGTGCCACAAACCGCCTCTTGGAATGCATATGCGATATCGGCACGAGTTTGCTCACTATCGTCATTGTCACGAATCGTGTTCGCTGCAAAGGTTTTTAGGCCAGAGAAGCTCATATCCAAGCCCGGACGATCCGTCATTGGACGTGGGAACTTAAAACGGCCCGGCGTGCCTTTCTCTGCTAGTCGAGATAGTAATGGGCCACCAGGGTAATCTAAGCCCATTAACTTAGCCGTTTTATCGAAGGCTTCACCTGCCGCATCATCAATCGATTCACCAAGGATCTTGTATTCACCAATGCCTTTCACTTCGACCATCATGGTGTGACCACCAGAAACAAGCAGAGCGACAAATGGGAACGGCGGTGGGTTATCTTCTAGCATTGGCGCAAGAAGGTGACCTTCCATGTGGTGAACTGGCACAGCTGGTACGCCCCAAGCGTAAGCAATGCTGCGACCAATGGTTGCACCAACAAGCAGCGCACCAACAAGGCCAGGGCCAGCCGTGTAAGCAACACCATCGATGTCTTTAGAGGTTAGGTTTGCCTCTTTAAGAGCCGCTTTGATTAGCGGAATTGTTTTCTTCACGTGATCACGTGATGCCAGCTCAGGTACTACACCACCGTAATCGGCGTGCAGCTTTACTTGGCTGTATAATTGATGAGAAAGCAGGCCCTGCTCATCATCATAAATTGCGATTCCTGTTTCATCACAAGAGGTTTCAATACCAATAATGCGCATAATTTTCTCGGCACGCTTTCGTCTAAAATGGGAAATTAGCGCAATATTACCCTGCCTAAGCTCTTCAAACAAATATTGTACAGACTATAATCGACAAAGTGCTTTACAAAGCCACTCTGATCGGATTAAAATTCCGCACCATTTTTGATCAAGCTGGTTAGAGACCACACTTAATCGAAAGTTGTCTACGGATAATTTTTCTGATTTGGTCATCAGTAGCCAGCGATAATGAATAACCCCTGAGGTGAAAGGCATATGCCAATAGTTAAAGTACGTGAAAACGAACCGTTCGACGTTGCACTACGTCGTTTCAAGCGCTCTTGTGAAAAAGCAGGTATCCTTTCTGAAGTTCGCCGTCGCGAGCACTACGAAAAGCCAACTACAGTTCGCAAACGCGCTAAAGCAGCAGCTCAAAAGCGTCACGCTAAGAAGCTAGCTCGCGAAAACGCACGTCGCGTTCGCCTGTACTAATAACTTAATCCATAAGGACTGAGTTATGGCTCTTATTGAACAACTCAAAGAAGAGCAAAAATTAGCGATGAAAGCCAAGGACAAACCGCGCCTTGGCACTATCCGTTTAGCTCTTGCTGCTGTAAAGCAACGTGAAGTCGACGAACAGATTACTCTGAGCGATGACGACATTCTTGCTGTACTAGTAAAAATGGTTAAACAACGTCGCGATTCTGTTGCTCAATATGAATCAGCTGGTCGTCAAGATCTTGCTGACGTGGAACAAGCAGAAATTGCTGTACTTGAAGGCTTTATGCCTCAACCGCTTACTGAAGAAGAAGTAATCGCACTACTTGATAGCGCAATTGCAGAAGCTCAACCTGCGGGCATGCAAGACATGGGTAAAGTAATGGCTATCTTGAAACCACAAATTCAAGGGCGTGCAGATATGGGTAAAGTTAGTGGTTTAGTTCGTTCTAAACTCGCTTAATCCCAAATCAAATTGCAACAAGCCGTGCAATCCTTCGGAACGCACGGCTTGTTTGTATCTGTAACCCATTCAAACTATTATTATCCACACTCTCTGTTAGTGCATTTTTCTAAGGTTTTATGGCAGGACACATCCCGCGTAGTTTCATCGATGATCTCCTAGCGCGTCTCGACATTGTCGACATCATAGACGCACGCGTGAAACTTAAGAAAAAAGGCAAAAACTACGGCGCTTGTTGTCCGTTTCATAACGAAAAGACCCCCTCTTTTAGCGTAAGCCAAGAGAAACAGTTTTATCACTGTTTTGGTTGCGGCGTACACGGCAACGCCATCGACTTCATTATGGAGTTCGAACGCCTTGAATTTGTTGAAGCTATTGAAGAACTGGCCTCTTTCTTAGGGCTCGATGTTCCAAGAGAACAACGTAGCGGTGAGATTTCTACCGCACCAAGAGCCAACACTGAACAAAAACGTAACCTCTATGATTTGATGGGTGGCATTAGCCAGTTCTATCGTTCTCAGCTAAAAATAGCAGCCAATAAACCTGCGATTGAGTACCTCAAAAATCGTGGTCTATCGGGCGAAATCGTCCAGAAATTTGGCATTGGTTACGTGGCCGATGAGTGGGACTTAGTTCGTAAGAACTTTGGCCAACAAAAAGAAGCCCAAGACATGCTCGTGACCGGCGGCATGTTGATCGAGAATGATAAAGGCAACCGATACGACCGATTCCGTGGCCGTGTCATGTTCCCGATTCGTGATCGTCGTGGTCGTGTAATTGGTTTTGGTGGTCGTGTCTTAGAAGATGGCACACCAAAATACCTAAACTCACCAGAGACGCCTATCTTCCATAAAGGTAAAGAGCTGTATGGCCTTTATGAAGTATTGCAGGCATACCGTGAACCGCCTCAAGTCCTTGTGGTTGAAGGTTACATGGATGTCGTGGCGCTTGCGCAATATGGTGTAGATTACTCGGTGGCTTCACTAGGCACCTCAACAACAGGTGACCACATCCAGATGCTGTTTAGACAAACCAGCACTGTGGTTTGTTGTTACGATGGTGACCGAGCTGGTAAAGAGGCCGCATGGCGCGCTCTAGAAAATGCACTTGAGTACCTGAAAACAGGTAACACACTCAAGTTTCTGTTCTTGCCCGATGGTGAAGACCCAGATAGCTATATTAGAGAACATGGTAAGGCCGCTTTTGAGCAGCTCGTCCAAAATGCAACGCCACTGTCGACCTATTTGTTCGACAACCTGATAGAAATACACAAACTTAACTTGGGAACAACCGAAGGAAAATCGGCACTGCGTGCGCACGCAAGCGCCTTAATTAATAAAATTCCTGACAGTTATTTCCAAGAGTTGCTCGAAAAGTTATTGGATGAGCGAACTGGATTTGATAACCAACTGAGACGTGCTCGTGTTCATACACAAAACCCGACACCTCAACCGCATAAAGAGCTCAAGCGAACTCCAATGCGTGAAGTTATCGCTTTGCTTATCCAAAATCCGAGCTATGCTGATATGGTACCGGATTTATCAAGTGTCAAAGGCTTACCATTGCCTGGACTAAGTTTATTCGTCGAAGTACTTGATAAATGCCACGCGCATCCCCATATCAACACCGGCCAGTTATTAGAGCACTGGCGAGATAATAAACATGAGGCTCTTCTGTCTCGTCTCGCGAGCTGGGAAATCCCCCTCGACGAAGACAATCAAGAAGACATATTTTTAGACTCATTGGACAAAATACTTGCCCAGTGCGTTGAAAAACAAATTGAAAACCTGCAGGCCAAAGCAAGAAGTGTCGGTTTATCAGCCGAAGAAAAAAGGGAGCTACTAGCTTTAATGCTAGATCTAAAAGCGTAACCCTGTTTGATTAGTCAGCATTTAATAAATTTGTTAACATAATTGGTTTGCATTTGAGAATGCAACGTCCTTCACCAGACCTGAAGTTGGATATCATCTATGGATCAAAATCCGCAGTCACAGCTTAAATTACTTGTTATTAAAGGCAAGGAACAAGGCTATCTGACCTACGCCGAAGTAAACGACCACCTACCTGCAGAAATCGTGGATTCTGAACAGGTAGAAGACATCATTCAAATGATTAACGACATGGGCATCAAAGTAGTTGAAACTGCACCTGATGCTGATGATCTAGCGCTTAATGATGACGATGCCAATATAGATGAAGACGCAGCCGAAGCTGCAGCTGCTGCGCTTTCAAGCGTAGAAAGCGAGATTGGCCGTACTACTGACCCAGTTCGCATGTACATGCGTGAAATGGGTACAGTTGAACTACTGACTCGTGAAGGCGAAATCGACATTGCGAAGCGCATTGAAGATGGTATCAACACCGTTCAACTATCTGTTGCTGAGTACCCAGGTACTATCCCATACATCTTGGAACAGTTTGACCGTGTACAAGCAGAAGAGATTCGCTTAACAGACCTAATCAACGGCTTCGTTGACCCAGATGACGATGGCACCGCTGCACCAACAGCAACTCACATCGGTTCAGAACTTGCTGAAACTGATCTGGATGACGAAGACGCAGAAGACGTTGATGATGAAGCTGAAGAGGAAGAAGAAGATACAGGTATCGACCCTGAGCTTGCTCTTGAGAAGTTCACAGCGCTTCGTACTAGCTACCAAAACCGTCAGCTAGCGATCAACGAATACGGCCATGAAAGCCCGAAAGCAATGCTTGCAACAACAATGATGCAAGACGTATTCAAAGAGTTCCGCCTAACACCAAAACAGTTTGATTACCTAGTAAACGAACTGCGTAACTCTATGGATCGTGTACGTACTCAAGAACGCCTAATCATGCGTCAAACAGTTGAGTACGGCAAAATGCCGAAGAAATCTTTCATTGCTCTATTTACTGGCAACGAATCAAGCGAAGCATGGTTAGATGAAGTTCTTGCTTCTGATAAGCCATACGCAGAAAAGATCAAACGTCACGAAGGTGATATTCGTCGTTCAATCCAGAAACTGGACATGATCGAGAAAGAGACCTCTCTGACCGTTCAAAGCATCAAAGATATCAGCCGTCGCATGTCTATCGGTGAAGCGAAAGCTCGTCGTGCGAAGAAAGAGATGGTTGAAGCGAACTTACGTCTAGTAATCTCGATTGCTAAGAAGTACACAAACCGTGGTCTACAATTCCTGGATCTAATCCAAGAAGGTAACATCGGTCTGATGAAAGCGGTTGATAAGTTTGAATACCGTCGTGGTTACAAGTTCTCTACTTACGCTACATGGTGGATCCGTCAAGCAATCACTCGTTCGATTGCCGACCAAGCTCGTACTATCCGTATTCCGGTTCACATGATCGAAACGATCAACAAACTAAACCGTATCTCTCGTCAAATGCTACAAGAGATGGGTCGTGAACCACTTCCGGAAGAGCTGGCTGAGCGCATGCAAATGCCTGAAGACAAGATCCGTAAAGTACTGAAAATCGCTAAAGAGCCTATCTCAATGGAGACACCAATCGGTGACGACGAAGATTCGCATCTAGGTGATTTCATCGAGGATACAACGCTAGAACTACCTCTAGACTCTGCAACGGCAACCAGCCTACGCGGTGCAACTAAAGACGTTCTTGCAGGCCTAACACCTCGTGAAGCGAAAGTACTGCGTATGCGTTTCGGTATCGACATGAACACTGACCATACTCTTGAAGAAGTTGGTAAGCAGTTCGACGTAACTCGTGAGCGTATCCGTCAGATCGAAGCAAAAGCACTACGTAAACTTCGTCACCCAAGCCGTTCAGAAACTCTGCGCAGCTTCTTAGACGAGTAATCACACCTATTGATGTGATTAGCTTTTGAGCATAATTAACAAAAGGTGAGCTTTGGCTCACCTTTTTTGTAGCTGTGTGATTTAAGTGGCTAAGATATAAGCGGAATTGCCCCTTATAGTGTCTAGACACCACTGAATGCTTCCCCTATAATCTATGCCCTACGGCCCCTTAGCTCAGTGGTTAGAGCGCACGACTCATAATCGTTCGGTCCCCAGTTCAAATCTGGGAGGGGCCACCAAATTAGAAAAGCCAGAACAGTTTATGCTGCTCTGGCTTTTTGCTTTTCTAAGCTCGCTATTTATTTACGCCCTACTCGTATCAATACATCCCTGTATGAGTGAACTCCACAGTACACAATGCTAATAGCCTCTCTGTGACTGAGCTTACTTTTCTTTTATAAAAAAATCGGCAATATGAGTGTACATAAATCGCTCAATAGTTCAGGGAAGAAACATGAAAGACGAAACACTCTCGATTCACTTCGGATACGAAATCGATCCAACCACTAAATCCGTTGCTACTCCTATCTACCAAACCGTTGCCTATGAATTTGACGATGCTCAGCATGGTGCTGATCTGTTCAACCTAGAAGTACCAGGCAATATCTACACCCGCATTATGAACCCAACCAACGATGTGTTGGAGAAACGTATGGCGGCGTTAGAAGGTGGTATTGCAGGTTTGGTAGTGAGTGCAGGCAGCGCGGCAATCAACTACGCGATTCAGACATTGGCACAAATCGGTGACAACATTGTCTCAACACCTCAGCTTTACGGTGGCACTTACACCTTGTTTGCTCACATGCTGCCAAAGCAAGGGATTGAAGTTCGTTTTGCTAAAGACGATAAACCGGAGAGCCTAGCAGAGCTTATCGATGAAAAAACCAAAGCGGTTTACTGTGAGAGTATCGGTAACCCTGCGGGTAATATCATCGACCTAGAACGTGTCGCCGAACTTGCCCACGCGCAAGGTGTCCCTGTGATTGTCGATAATACCGTCGCGACTCCAGTGCTGTGTAAGCCTATTGAGTTTGGTGCTGATATTGTAGTCCATTCACTAACAAAGTACGTGGGTGGTCACGGTACAACCTTGGGTGGTGTGATTGTCGATTCAGGTAAATTCCCTTGGGCAGAACACAAAGATCGCTTCCCGGTATTTAATCAACCAGAGCCCTCTTATCACGGTGTGGTTTATACCGAAGCCTTTGGTGAGGCTGCATTTATTGGTCGTGCTAGAACGGTTCCACTACGCAATACAGGCGCAGCCTTGTCGCCAATGAATGCCTTTATGTTGATGCAAGGCTTGGAGACGCTGTCGCTACGTATGGAGCGACATACAGAGAACGCATTGAAAGTGGCGGAGTATCTCAACCAACATGAGAAAGTCAGCTGGGTAAGTTACGCTGGCTTACCTAGTTCAGAGTTCTACCCGCTTGCTGAAAAGTACATGCGAGGTAAGCCATCGGCGATTTTATCTTTTGGCTTAAAGGATGGTTATGAAGCAGGTGTTCGCTTTTATGACGCGCTACAAATCTTTAAGCGCTTGGTAAACATTGGCGATGCAAAATCTCTGGCTTGTCACCCTGCTTCGACGACACACCGTCAACTAAGCGAAGCTGAACAGAAACAAGCCGGTGTGTCACCAGAGATGATCCGCCTATCAGTCGGTATTGAGCACATCGAAGATATCCTTGCAGACCTAGAGCAAGCTCTTAACGCTTAACGCTTAACGACTATGAGCTGAATGTAGATTTACTAAATAGCATGCACAAAAAAGCCCATCATGATGATGGGCTTTCGTCTATTTAAGGGTTTAAGTTAACTTACTCTACCGTTACCGCTTTCGCTAGGTTACGAGGTTGGTCAACGTCAGTACCTTTGATTAGTGCTACGTGGTAAGACAGTAGCTGCATTGGAACTGTGTAGTAGATAGGTGCAGTGACTTCACTCACATGAGGCATCTTGATGATCTTCATGTTCTCATCGCTTTCAAAGCCTGCATCTTGGTCTGCGAATACATAAAGTAGACCACCACGTGCACGTACTTCCTCAACGTTTGATTTCAGTTTCTCTAGTAGGTCGTTACTTGGTGCAATAACCACTACAGGCATATCGGCATCAATCAGAGCTAGAGGGCCGTGCTTAAGCTCACCCGCAGCGTATGCTTCAGCGTGAATGTAAGAGATCTCTTTCAGTTTTAGGGACGCTTCCATTGCGATTGGGTAGTATTCGCCACGACCTAAGAAAAGCGTGTGATGCTTGTCTGCGAAGTCTGTCGCTAGTGCTTCGATCTCTTTATCAAACGCCAGTGCTTTCTCAATGTCAGTCGGCAGTTGGTGAAGCGCTTGCACGATTTCTGCTTCTTTTTCTTCATTGATACGGCCTTGTAGACGACCAATTGAAGTCACCATCATCAGCATTGCTGCAAGTTGAGTTGTGAAAGCCTTAGTTGAAGCTACACCGATCTCGGTGCCTGCACGAGTCATGAATGCGAAGTCAGATTCACGAACCAGTGAAGATCCAGCAACGTTACAGATTGTCATCGCTGACATGTAGCCTTTCTCTTTCGCAAGGCGAAGTGCTGCTAGCGTATCTGCCGTCTCACCAGATTGAGATAACGTAACAAGCAGGCTGTTTGGACGAACCACAAAGTCACGGTAACGGAACTCAGAAGCGATCTCTACGTCACAGCTTACGCCTGCTAGAGACTCAAACCAGTAGCGAGCAGTCATACCAGAGTTGTAAGACGTACCACATGCGATGATCTGCACGTGTTCAACCTTACTTAGGATCTCTTCGGCTTTAACACCAATCGCGTTAGTGATAACAGAAGTATCTGAGATGCGGCCTTCCATTGTGTTGATCAGCGCCGTTGGCTGTTCGAAGATCTCTTTCTGCATGAAATGACGGTACTTACCTTTGTCACCTGCATCATGCTCTGCATTTGATTCAACGATTTCACGCTCAACACGCTCACCTGCAACGTCAAATACCGTCACATCACGACGAGTTACTTCAGCAACATCACCTTCTTCTAGGTACATGAAGCGGCGAGTTACGCTTAGTAGTGCAAGTTGGTCTGATGCTAGGAAGTTTTCACCCACACCAAAACCGATAACGATAGGGCTACCAGAGCGAGCCACAACAATACGGCTAGGATCTTTACGATCAACCACAACGGTACCGTAGGCGCCGTCCAACTGTTTTGCTGTTTTCTGCAGTGCTTCAACCAAAGAAGCTGAAGTGCGAAGTTCCCACTCAACTAGATGAGCGATAACTTCAGTATCCGTTTGAGAAGAAAATACGTAGCCACGCTCTTGCAGCATTGCACGCAGTGCTTCATGATTTTCGATAATGCCATTATGCACTACCGCAATGTCACCAGACATATGTGGGTGCGCGTTTGCTTCAGACGGCTCGCCATGTGTTGCCCAACGAGTGTGAGCGATACCTGTACCACCAATCACTTGTTGCTCTTCTACCGCGTCTGCTAGCTCTTGTACTTTACCTAGGCGACGTACGCGAGTTAGATTTGATTCGGTATCAACCACAGCGACACCCGCTGAGTCGTAGCCACGGTACTCTAGGCGGCGAAGGCCTTCTACTAAAATCTCGGCTACATCACGCTGTGCTACTGCACCAACAATTCCACACATAGTTTGACTCCATCAATTTCGTTTATTCCTATTGGCAGCAAGCAAAGGCCATGTCTTTATTAAGAACAATTATAGGAAGTTAAATGCATAATAGTTAAAATAAGTTGTTAAGCTGGATCCGTTAAGATCACTCGAACATCATGTGATTCAATACTTGCCTGAGATTCTTTGCTCAAGTCTGTATCTGTAATTAAGATGTCGATGTGATCCCATGCCAACTCTAGATTAGGGATCTTTCGTCCCACTTTTTCTGACTCAACCATCACGATCACTTCTCGTGACACTTCAGCCATCACTTTACTTAAGCCAACCAGTTCGTTGAACGTGGTTGTGCCTCTGTCGAGGTCGATACCATCAGCCCCGATAAACAGTTGATCAAAATCGTACGCGCGAAGTACTGATTCTGCGACTTTGCCTTGGAAAGAATCCGAGTGGGTATCCCAAGTGCCGCCGGTCATTAGTAACGTTGGCTCACTCTCTAGTTCATTTAGCGCATTCGCCACGTGTAATGAGTTGGTCATAACAACCAAACCACGCTTAGTATTGAGCTGCTGAATTAGGGCGCCAGTTGTACTGCCACTATCAATCACGATGCGGTTATGGTCGCGAATTAAATCTGCTGCAGCTTTGGCTAGAGAAACCTTTCGAGTCGAAACTTTTTGACCCAATTCTTCGTTTACAACCTCTTTCGGTAGCGAAATCGCGCCACCATAACGGCGTAAAAGCTGACCGTTTTTCTCTAAAGACGCTAAGTCCTTTCTAATAGTGACCTCTGAGGTTTCGAACTTAGCGGACAATTCATCAACACTAACCTCCCCTTTTTCGTTCACTAGGTTAGAAATTGCATGTCTTCTGAGCTGAGTGTTTCGTTTCGACATTTAAAAAAGACCAGTAAGTTTCGATATGAAACACATTATAGTTACAACGAAACTATTTAGTCCATTTATTTTGATCCAAAAAATTAATAAATAGCGATAAAACCTTGTCCTAAGACAATTGTTAAGCAGTGATATTGAATTGATTAGGTGGTAGAATCCGCACCCGAAAAGAAAAAAAATTACAAAACTGACCGTTATTTTTTTGCAACTTTCACCTGATATATTGGTGTAAGTCACAGAAACCCGATGTTGAATCAAAATCTTTTGGTCATAAAATGACTAAAATTGATGAAAGACTTACAACTCTGAAGGGCATATTGGAAGTCCCGCGATTTTACTCAGCAGGCACAAAATGCTGATGTAGCGGACCAATCTTCAGAACTTAAATAAATTTCAAATTGTAACAATACTTACCGGAGAGTACCTTCCATGAAAAAGACCAAAATCGTATGTACGATTGGCCCTAAAACTGAATCTGTAGAGAAGCTAACTGAACTAGTTAACGCTGGCATGAACGTTATGCGTCTTAACTTCTCTCACGGTGATTACCAAGAGCACGGCACTCGTATTGCGAACTTCCGCGAAGTAATGGACAAAGTAGGTAAGCAACTGGCTATCCTTCTTGATACTAAAGGTCCAGAGATCCGTACTATCAAGCTAGAAGGCGGCAACGACGTAGATCTAGTAGCTGGTCAAGAATTCACTTTCACAACTGACACTTCAGTTGTAGGTAACAAAGAGACTGTAGCGGTAACTTACGCTGGTTTCGCAGCTGACCTAAACGCTGGTAACACTATCCTAGTAGATGATGGCCTAATTGAAATGGAAGTTATCTCTACTACCGAAACTGAAGTTAAGTGTAAAGTTCTTAACAACGGTGCACTAGGCGAAAACAAAGGTGTTAACCTTCCTGGCGTTTCTGTTCAACTTCCAGCTCTATCTGAAAAAGATAAGAACGACCTTAAGTTTGGTTGTGAGCAAGGCGTTGACTTCGTAGCAGCTTCTTTCATCCGTAAAGCATCTGACGTTAAAGAGATCCGTGAGATCCTAGACGCGAACGGCGGCAGCGACATCCACATCATCTCTAAAATTGAGAACCAAGAAGGTGTTGATAACTTCGACGAAATCCTAGAGCTTTCTGACGGTATCATGGTTGCTCGTGGTGACCTAGGTGTTGAAATCCCAGCTGAAGAAGTAATCTTCGCTCAGAAGATGATGATCGAGAAGTGTAACCGTGCACGTAAGATGGTTATCACAGCAACTCAAATGCTTGATTCTATGATCAACAACCCACGTCCAACTCGTGCTGAAGCGGGTGACGTTGCGAACGCAATCATGGATGGTACTGACGCAGTAATGCTTTCTGGCGAAACTGCTAAAGGTAAGTACCCAGTTGAAGCTGTTACTATCATGGCTCAAATCGCGAACCGTACAGATT
>NZ_MCYD01001014.1:0-1525 GCF_002876325.1 Vibrio sp. 10N.261.52.A1 | reverse complement strand
TAATATAACTATCATACTTTAGAACTAGAAATATAACATTTAACAAGTTCAGTAAGAAAAAAACCAATGAACACAAAAGTCTTATAAATTAGGGGGACGGTAATATTAGCCACATAATAATTTAAACTGAGTTACGTATGGTTATTTATCAAATAATAAAATGACTAACACGGAAAAGAAAACGAGAGGCTTCCTCGTCAAAGAAAGCCATACCCACTGAATCTAAACGGTAGTTTACCCAAGCTTGTCTAGTTTAAGCTCCGCCGTCACCTTAGTAAGGCGCAGGGCTATCGCAAAGCAAACCAAATAAGGGCTTACATACCAAAAGAGACTTTCTAGTGGCTGCTTCACCTGTGCCTCTCTGGTCTTAATATACTGGTTTTTCTGTTTTTCATACTGGTTCAGCATACCACTCACCCACACAGCATCACTTTCTACTAATGAAACACTAGGCGCAGGAACCGTAAAATCAGCCGCATTTGGCAATAGAGTGAAATCCACATCTTTAAACGTCATCGCGGTGTTCAAATACCACAAACACGCTTCATGGTGCTGCCCATAATTGTCTAATGATGGTTGTCCATTGCAGACATCACTTCTTAACTTATCCAAAGAAAACTGCTGTACCGACTCCAAAATCGCCACCGCTCTGGTTTGTTCTGTCTCGACCCAATCACCTGCGACTTTGGCACGAATTTCAGACACAGCACCGAGCATTCCAATACCCGCCAGTAGCGGCCACAAATAGTCCATCCGTTTCCATTTTCGTCGGCTCAAGTTGAACCCACACCAAAGAGGAAGGTGTAAAAGGAGCGTTAGCCCCAGTGATAGCAAAACGAAATTCAAAGAGCTAGAGAGCATGAGTTCGCTATCAAAGAAGTTCTTCATAATGAGTTACTTGCTGTTAAACAAGGAGTGATTTGATACTAAGAGTGATATTAGAAAAGAGTGTAAGAGGAAAGTAAAAACAGCACAGAGAATTGGAGTTAGTGCTGTTTATTTGAACATATCAGGCATTAGCAGCATATCTGAGGAATCAAGCTTTAGCTTTTAATTAAATGCTTTTCCATCGGGATACAGTCGAGGCTGATACCTCTAGGAGAATGATAAGTGGAAAGCTCATCACCAATAAAGCCACACGAACGATAAAACGCTGCTGCATTCAGAGTCGATTCTAGTTTCATTAGAGGCAAGTTGTGTTGATTCGCTAGCCCCTCTAAGAATTGCAACATCATTTTAGCTGCACCTTTACCGTAAAAATCAGGGTCTACGAAAATCGCATCAACCATACCCGTTTGGGTATTGATCTTACCGCTACCAATCACTTGGCCATCCACTTCGGAAACGTAAAAGGTTGCTCCCACGTCAGCAATAAATGCCTCTGACATCTCGCCCGGCGTCCATAGTGAAAGCTGTTCTTCCGAGTAATAAGCGGAACACTGGTCAAGGATGGTACGACTGCGAATATCAAAAATATCCTTGGCATCAGATATAGCTGCTTTCCTTATATTAATCATAATTAACC
>NZ_MCYD01001013.1:0-1814 GCF_002876325.1 Vibrio sp. 10N.261.52.A1 | reverse complement strand
GCGGATACTGGTCTCAACATCATCAGCAACGATGCCTTGGTTGTGTGCCTCATTACAACGCATTGCCATTAAGAAACCATTAACTGCAGCACTGGTTGAGGTTTTCACTTTCATTGCGCAGGTAGACTTAGCGCCATCACACACCATGCCTGAACAATCACTCAGTACATTTTGAATCGCGTAGCAGCCTTGCTCAAATGATCCTTTTGCAAGATACACCATCGCCATAGCCGCTGAAGCGCTCGTGACTGTGTTCCCACAAAATGCAGACAACGGTGGATAATGCGACTTAATGTAAATCGCACCTAAGTGACTCATGATTAATGCTCGTGCCAATTGCTCTTGAGTCGCTTTAAAGTGCTCGGCAATAACCGCGACAGGGATTGTTGCAGCTATCCCTTGGTTACCGCTACCAAAGTTACTCATGGCAGGTAGCGTCGCACCGCCCATTCGAGCATCAGACGCGGCAGCCGTTTGCATGACGATCTTATTCATCAAGTCTTCTGCCATTAGGCCTAATTGAATGCCTTGTACCATAGTACGCCCGACTTCAAGCCCATAGGCATGAGCTAACCCTTCTTCTGACAGCTTGCCGTTGAGAGCCGATGCTTCGAGTATAAAAGCAATATCGTCGAAGTCCGCACTGGTGGCAAAGTTGTAGATGCTACCAATATCAATATCGATTCCATCACAGATAGAACCTGTTGGTATTGTTTGATCGCAATCTTGGCTGAATAGAACGGTTCCATTTAAGGTTTTTTTGATGATATGAGTATGACCGCCACTGATTTCTACGGCCGCTATTTGACCTTCAGATTCTACTTCCGCATAGCAATAGATGAATTCGTCTACATCTTTACGGTGTGCGCTGACTTGGCCTGCGTCAATCAACGCTTGTGCTTTTTCGACATCTTTTTCGCTGATGTTCGCCAATACTTCCAAGCCAGCGTGTGGGTCCCCACCAATCGCACCCACGGCTGCAGCTATGGGTAGGCCAATTTTTCCTGTCCCCGGAACAAACACGCCCATAGAGTTTTTGTATAAATTATCCGATACATACACGCGAACTTTATCGGGTGCACCCACAAGCATCTTGGCCGCAACAGAACAAGCGTAAGCTGCGGAGATGGGCTCTGTACAGCCAAGCGCTGGCTTCACGACGGTATTCAAAATCTCTTTATACTGTTGCCATTGGTGTTTCATAGTAAGGACCTCACACTATTCTTCAATTATTTACGAGCAGTTACTTACGACCAGCAATCGCTTCGATTTCGATTTTCACGCCTAGAGGAAGATCCTTCACTGCAAAACAGCTACGTGCAGGACAGTCTTTTTCAAAGAACTCTTTGTACACTTCATTGAAAGCTGCAAAGTCATTAATGTCTGATAAGTAACACGTTGTTTTTAGTACTTGGTCTAGGTCGCTGCCTGCAGCTTGTAAAACATATTGGAGGTTAAGTAGTGACTGACGAGATTGCTCACTCACGCCACCTTCTACAACACCACCTTTCTCTTTACACACCGGTAATTGACCTGATGTGAAAACAAGGTTTCCGAATGCGTTACCGTGTGAGTATGGACCAATGGCTTCCGGCGCTTGATTTGCTGTAATGATTTCTTTCATGATTCTTCCTATTCAGATTTGCCAAATATTTCAACTACAGTTTAAACACTGAAAACAATAAAATGCAAAAATAGTTGCAACAAATACTAGAAAAATCATTCAATCAAAGATCTCAAAAATGAAAGTCTCTTTAAGTTATTGATTGCAAACAACTTAAGCGCATGCTGTCATTTTGGTGATTTCAAAACAC
>NZ_MCYD01001012.1:0-264 GCF_002876325.1 Vibrio sp. 10N.261.52.A1 | reverse complement strand
TTTTTGTATCTGTCGAAAAGCTTCTATACCCTCCTGCTACTGAGCACTTCCTCTACCCCACGCTTAAATCACTCGCTGTTCTAACAAACGAACTCACTTTGGATCACCCACATAAAGCGTCATTTCTCTAAATCCTTGCCTAGCTTTGGTTCTGCTATCTACATCGCTGTTGCAAAGTGAATAACTCAAAATATAGTTAAAGAACAATCCATTAGATCGCCGTTATAAGTACGCAATCGATATTCATAATAAAAATGAGTAATT
>NZ_MCYD01001011.1:0-6856 GCF_002876325.1 Vibrio sp. 10N.261.52.A1 | reverse complement strand
GTATTAGACATGCCTGTTTAGGCTGTAAAAGAAGAAATTGATAAAGTATGAAACCAATGGGCATTCGCGCACAGCAAAAAGAAAAAACTCGTCGCAGCTTAATCGATGCAGCATTTAGCCAACTCAGTGCAGATCGTAGTTTTTCCAACCTAAGCTTGAGAGAAGTCGCTCGTGAGGCTGGAATAGCACCGACTTCCTTTTATCGTCACTTCAAAGACATGGATGAGCTTGGCTTAACCATGGTAGATGAGGGCGGCTTACTACTGCGCCAGCTAATGCGTCAAGCTAGGCAGCGTATAGTAAAAGAAGGCAGTGTTATTCGCACATCGGTTGAAACCTTTATGGAGTTCATTGAAAGCAGCCCTAACGTATTCAGACTGTTATTGCGAGAGCGCTCAGGAACCTCATTTGAGTTTCGTACAGCAGTTGCTCGTGAGATACAGCACTTTTCTGCTGAGTTAACCGAATACCTAATCACGACTGGCATGACACGAGATGAAGCTTTTACGCAAGCAGAAGCTTCGGTCATATTGGTCTTTAACTCAGGGGCAGAAGCATTAGATTTAGATCGACGTCAGCGAGACGAACTGGCTGAGCGCTTGATCATGCAATTGCGAATGATGGCCAAAGGGGCTTTTTGGTATCGTAAAGAACGTGAACGTAACCGATTAAAAGGCGGGATAGAATAATGTCGAATGAAAATAATACTGTAAACCGTGGCTCAGAAAGAAAAACACTGGTACTGGCTCTGATTGCTGGTGTGTGTGGCGATGCACTTTTATCTTGGGTAACAATGAGCGAAGTGGGTTTCTCAATCTTCCCACTGATTGCTTTAGTTTTAGCTGTACAAGCACTTTACCAAGAGTACCTAACTAACCCAGTATCGGAAGATATCCCGCTAGTAGGTTTGGCGTGTTTCTTCGTGGGTGCATTTGGTCACTCTGCGTTTGTGAAAGCACAACACCCAGATGCGGGTTCAAACTTCTTCGCGATTATCGTCGCAATGTTACTGCTCGCTTGGGTAGGTAAGAAGCTAGGCTTTATTGGTAAGACAGCTTAAGCCAACCATAAATAAAAAAAACGAGCCGATTGGCTCGTTTTTTTGTATCTGCAGTTTGGCTTTTACCTAGATTAGAAAGGCGAGTATTACGCTTTACGCTCTAGGAATACGCCAGCTTCCATGTGGTGTGTGTAAGGGAACTGGTCGAACAGAGCGAAACGAGTAATGTCGTGTGTTTCGCTTAGGATCTCTAAGTTCTCTTTCAATGTTTCAGGGTTACAAGAGATGTACATGATGCGCTCGTAGCCTTGAACCATCTTACAAGTATCAACATCCATACCTGAACGTGGTGGATCAACAAAGATAGTGTTGCAGTTGTAGCTCTTCAGATCGATGTTTGCTTGTTGCAGGCGGCGGAACTCACGTTTGCCTTCCATCGCTACAGTAAAGTCTTCCGCAGACATACGGATGATCTGAACGTTATCAATCTTGTTGGCTGCAATGTTGTATTGCGCTGATTCAACTGATGGTTTCGCTAGCTCAGTTGCTAATACACGCTCGAAGTTTTGTGCCAGTGCTAGTGAGAAGTTACCGTTACCACAGTAAAGCTCTAGCAGATCGCCTTTGCTGTCTTGAGTGCAGTCAACGGCCCACTCCAACATTTTCTCAGCCACTTTACCGTTTGGTTGAGTGAAGCTGTTTTCTACTTGTTGGTAGATGTAGCTATCGCCATTTACGTCTAGTTTCTCAATAACGTAATCACGGTCTAAAACGATCTTCATCTTACGAGCACGACCAATCAGGTTTAGGTTGAAACCTTCATCGTTCAATTGCTGTTTTAGCGCTTTGGCATCTTGAATCCATTGCTCACCTAGTTGACGGTGGTAAAGCAGAGACACCAAAATCTCACCGCTAAGTGTAGATAGGAAGTCTACTTGGAATAGCTTATGGCGTAGAGAGTGGTTGTCTTTCATTGCATCGACTAACAAAGGCATCAAGTCATTGATAAGACGGCTAGCAGCAGGGAACTGGTCTACGCGGTATTTTTCTTTAGTTTCTTGATTGAACATGACGTAATACATATCGTCACCTTCATGCCACACGCGGAACTCAGCACGCATGCGGTAGTGTTGTTCTGGAGATTCATACACTTCCAGCTCAGGCACATTATATTCTGAGAACATTTCAGTAAGACGCTCTGTCTTTTCTGCCAGTTGTTCTTGGTAGCGTTGCGGGTTTACATCTAAATTCGCCATGGTTATGCCTTTTGCTGTCGTGCTTTTAAATCAAGAGCGCAGATTTTATTCAATCACAGGCGCTTGTCCAGTGTTGAGCGCCATTCAATGTAAATCGACCATGAAAACTATAGCTTATAACTATCTTAGACTAGACAAATGATTCATAGGTCAATACTATCTCCGGCAAGCTGGTGCCATTTAGATGTATAGATGGCTGAAGAGGGAATCTGGTGTGAATCCAGAACTGACGCGCAGCGGTAAAAGAGAACGAGTATTCATCAGACACTGCAAATAGCTTTTTGTGGGAAGTCGAATATCAGGTAACCATAAGGTTGTGCTCTTGAGTCCGAATACCTGCCAGCGGCTAAACCATGACATGTGGTTTGGTAGGAATTTACGCGATTTAGGATCACAACATGAACAAATCCCTTTTAGCGGTTGCTGTAGCATCGCTGCTTTCACCTATCTCCAATTTACACGCCCAACAAGCATCTGCCGATGAAACCATGGTGGTTACGGCGAACCGTTTTGAGCAACAAGTCAGCGATACAATTGCTCCAGTTGAAGTTATAACAAAACAAGAAATAGATGCTATACAAGCCACTTCTCTATCTGAAGTTTTACGCCGATTACCAGGGGTTCAAGTAACGAATCAAGGCGGTCTTGCGCAGGGGCAAGAGTTATATATACGTGGTCGCTCTACTAAAAACACTCTCATCCTAGTGAATGGCATTCGAATTGGTAGTGCTACGTTAGGTTACGCTAATCTAGCCTCGATTCCGTTGAATGGTGTGGAGAGAGTTGAAGTTTTAAGAGGTGCTCGTGCTGCAGTGTACGGTTCTGATGCTGTTAGCGGGGTGGTCAATATTATAACTACGCGAAGTGCTGATAATACAGCCACTGTTAAAGCAGGGGTCGGTAGTTTTGGACTATATGATATAAATGCATCAGGGTCAGTTGCTAACGATAGTGGCTGGATTAATGTGGTAGCCACACATCAGCAAAGCGAAGGCTATAATGTCCAACCCACGAGTACCAATCCTATTGATGCGGATAAAGATGGCCACAGCACCCAGTACCTCACTATCGATGGTGGCTTTTACGTCTCACCAAACTTTACCTTGAAAGCGAATGGTTACTATCAGAAGCACGACGTAGAGTTTGATAACCCGTGGGGAGGTGTTGATGAAACTGACAGTGAGCTATATGCGTTAGGTCTAGTGGGAGATTACAAGCGTGACTCCTTAAATAGCGTGGTAACCCTTGGAAGCAATCAAGATGAAGCTGAATCTTCAGGGCAAGGGACAGTGCCGAGTTCTATAACAACTAACCGTAACTCTGTGTCTTGGAATAACCAGTACAAGTTAAATGATAGTGCAGCGGTTATTGGTGGTGTTGATTGGTACCGAGATAAGGTGAAAAACGATTCTACATCGATGACTAAAGATAGTCGTGATAACACCGCGCTCTATGCTGGTGGTGATGTATCTATAGGCAAATTGTCTGCGGAAGCAAATCTGCGTTGGGATGATAACAGTTCATTTGGAAACTTTACGACGTATCAATTAGGTGCAGGGTACAGTATTACTGAGGCTATTCGTCTAGTGGGCATGTATGGTACTGCATTTAAGGCTCCAACATTTAATGAGCTGTATTGGCCTTTAGAATGTAGCTCATGGGGATGCTACTCAGGTAACCCAAATCTACAACCGGAAGAATCAAAAACAGCAGAAGTAGCACTAGAAGGTAGCTTTGACGTTCTTGAGTTACGAGTGGCTGCACACAAGAGTGATGTAGAGAAGATGATTACAAGTAATGGTCTTACTCAAGTGAATATAGGCGAAGCGGAAATTAAAGGGTACGAAGTTGTCGGCTCTTTTTATACTGGACCATTATATCACTCAGCATCGTATGACTATCTTGATACCGAAGACAAATCTACAGGTAACGAACTTGCTCGTAGAGCGAAACATAGTGGTAAATGGAACACTACTTATGAGTTGAGCAACTGGAGATTCGACTTGAGTTATCTATATCAAGGTAAGCGTTATGATGATCTAGGTAATACAACAGAGCTTGATGCGTACTCGTTATTTGATTTCGCAACGTCTTACCACTTTGATAATGACGTAACCGTTGCGGGTAAAGTTGCTAACTTATTTGACGAAGAGTATGAAACTGCTAAAGGCTATAAAACCCCAGAGCGTAATTATTACGTCAGCGTTGCTTACCAATTCTAACTAACACCTAAACCGCCTTCGGGCGGTTTTTTCTTATTGGGTATATCAATGAAAAAGAAAGTCGTCATAAGCTGGTCATCAGGTAAGGACTCTACACTCACCCTCGAGCGTTTACTTGAAAGCAGCGAATATGACGTTGTTGCACTCTATACGACTTATGTTGGAGATGAAGTTCCTTTCCAAGTAACTCCTATAGACGTAGTAGCAATGCAAGCAAAGTTGATCGGCTTGCCACTTATCACCATCGAGCTTCCGGAAGTGTTCCCAAGCAACGAGGTTTACCAAAGTACTATTGTCTCGGCGCTTAAAGATTCAGGCTTATCGATTGATGCCGTTGCATTCGGTGATATGTTTTGTAACGGCATTGCAGACTATAGAAGAAGCTATATTGAACCCGCAGGTTGGGCGTGTGTGTTTCCTCTTATGGGAGAGAGCAGTCAGGCGCTAGCACAAGAGATAATAGATAGAGGTATCGAAACTTTTCTCGTCACTGTCGACAGTAAAGTATTAGATATTAGCTACTGCGGGCTGAAATATACCGATGAGTTAATAGCAAGCTTACCGAACCATGTTGATCCGTGTGGTGAAGATGGCGAGTTCCATACCTTAGTGACTTCAGCGACATGCTTTAAAGGAAAGCTTGAGATAGAGCTCGAAGTGATAGAGCAAGGTGAACGCTTTGTACATCAACGTTATCGAGCTTGTATTCTATAGCGTGAAGATTGGCGAAAACTAAGTGAAGGGGTATTATTGCTGCGAAACTACATATAGGTAATCGTTGTGTCGGATAGTCTACAAAAAAACATATTGGTCTTTGATTCAGGGGTGGGTGGGCTATCTGTCTATAAAGAGATAAGTCAGCTATTGCCTAATCATAACTATATCTATGTATTCGATAATGAAGCTTACCCATATGGTGAGCTCAATCAGCAGGTTCTGATTAGAAGAGTTCAGAGCATAGTCGCCAGTTTTGTGGCTAGTCACGCGATAGATATCGTAGTGATAGCTTGTAATACAGCGAGCACGATTGTCTTACCTACACTCAGAGCCAATAATCTTATCCCTATTGTCGGTGTTGTTCCGGCAATCAAGCCGGCTTCTTTGCTAGCAAACAAAGCGGTGGGGCTGATTGCTACTCCGGCGACCATTACCCGTGAATACACGCACGAACTGATCAAAAACTTCTCAATTAATAAGAGGGTTGAACTTCTTGGCTCGACGAGGCTGGTGGATATGGCCGAAGATAAGCTCAGAGGAGAGGCAATCAACTTAGAAGAGCTCAAGCAAATCCTTCAGCCGATGATTAATACCATTGATGTTGCTGTTTTAGGCTGTACCCATTTCCCACTGATAAAGTCTGAGATTCAGCAAGTATTAGGCGAAAGCGTGGCATTGGTGGATTCGGGTAAAGCGATAGCGAAACGAGTCCAAGATTTGTTGGGTTTAGAAGATGGTCATGAAGAAGGGGGAGTAAGAGAGGTTTTTTGTAGTGCACTTCCTAATAAAGAAAGTGCACTAAATAGTATGTTGAAGCAGTTAGGGTTTAGTTCTGTTCAGATTCGTCCGCTTCAGGATGCTTAGGATCATTCGCAACACGTACTTTTAAAGTTCGTTGCATGTAATCTTTGTCGTTAAGGGCAGAGATTGCATGATTCACATCATTACTTGCCATAACAACAAATCCGAAGCCTCTTCTTTTACCAGTTCGCTTGTCTTTCATTAAGCGTACTGCAAACACTTCACCATGTTCTGAGAATAATTCACGAACATGCGATTCGTTCGCCTTGTATGGAAGGTTACCCACATAAAGCGTTTTTGTTGAAGCTTTCGGTTCTGAATCTGATTTTGAGTCGGTGCTTGAAAAGTTAACAACAAAAGCGGAAGCCAAGACACCAAGGATAAAGGTAATTGCAGGCGATATATCTACCTGAGAGAAAACAATGCCGCCTAATACAGCCAGTGCGACAATTAACAACATCGATTTTTTTGAGTTCATATCGGAATACTACATATTAATAAACGAAATAGACGCATCTACCATTAACAAAATAGACACATGAATCTTACGTTCATGCCTTTCATTTTTCCAATGTATTGCTGTGATACGTCTCAAATGTTTAGTTTTTATTCGAAAAATGCGGATCTGGTGGCTTTTTAGGCGAACAAAACTTTTATTTGAAAAAGCTCTTGTGCTCCTTCTCAATCTCTCTATAATGCCGCCTCACCGACACGGAGTGAGACGAAAGTCACACAGCTAAATCGGTAGAGAAAAAGAGTTTGAAAATAACCCTTGACTCTAAAAACGGTGCGAGTATAGTACGCACCCCTAGCGATTGAGATGTTAATCACAAAACGCTAGCGCTCTTTAACAATTTAAA
>NZ_MCYD01001010.1:0-1360 GCF_002876325.1 Vibrio sp. 10N.261.52.A1 | reverse complement strand
GAGCCTCTGGCTCCTTTTCTTTTATCCGCTGCTGAGAATAAACACAACTCCAAGATGGTAGCAAACTCACAAACTCACGCTTTTAAAGCGCTCAGCTCTGATATTCTTAACAAAATAAAGTAAGGTAACCAGTCATTTAACGCGTTGGATTCAAAACTATGGATTGGTTGATTCTATTTTTATCAGGAGTAATCGGTGGTGTGCTTAACTCTATTGCTGGAGGAGGCAGCTTCATAACCTTCCCTGCTCTATTGTTTGCTGGCGTCCCTCCGATCGCGGCCAACGCCACGAATACTTTCGCCTCTTGTGCCGGCTACATCAGTGGCGCATACGCTTTACGTCATGAGATTCAGTCCGGTACCAAGCAACTCAAACTCGTTATCGCTTTATGCGTGCTAGGTGGCGGTATTGGTGCTTTCTTGTTATTGCACACGCCAGAAGCTCTATTTACCCAGTCCGTACCTTGGCTACTGCTTTTTGCAGCGTTGCTTTTCACTTTTGGCGGAACACTAAACAAATGGCTTAAGCGCGCCACAGAAAAACACAAACACGCCACCAGCGCTGGGGCATTTTTTTCAGCACTGTTACTACTGATTGTTTGTATCTACGGGGGCTATTTCAATGCGGGTTTAGGCATAGTGACATTGAGCTACTTGGCTCTGGCTGGCTACACCAATATTAATGTTATGAATGGGATCAAGTTGTTGGTTTCGGCTTGTGCTTCCCTTGCTGCGATAGTCTTTTTTATCGTCAAAGGTTCGATTGACTGGCCATCGGGTATAGCAGTGTTAATGGGAACCTTAGTTGGTGGTTATTACTCAGCCAAAGTCTCTCGTCGTATCCCACAACAATACGTTCGAAATACAGTGATCATTGCTAGTTTCTTAATCACGGCTTACTTCTTTTACGCCAGTTAAACGCAGAATTTTTGTTACTCACGCAAGAGTGACTATCTGCACAACGTAACTCTCGAACTAGCCAGACCACTATTCTATTGCTTATATAATAGCCAACATGAAATGTGTGAATACCGTCATCGAATTAGTAAATTTGATATTAATTTAGGCTAATTTTTAGCCTTTATTATGAACAAAGTGGGATAATTCTCCTGTCGAAAATGAGACTTCATTAGGAGGCGTTATGAACATTAAACTCGGTCATGTAATGTCATCAAGTCGACTCATTTGCTTTGTGGCTTTTCTTGCCGCAACGTTCGCGTGGATCTTAAAAATGCCTGCTCTGTTTTCTGTATCTGCGCTCTTCTTACTGGTCAGCGCCATCGTTTATGTCGTCGATATCTGGAAGAACCAAAAGAGAAATCGCGAAGCTTAAGACTTAACAGCACTAAGCTGAATACACG
>NZ_MCYD01001009.1:0-1543 GCF_002876325.1 Vibrio sp. 10N.261.52.A1 | reverse complement strand
AAACAGGGAATAAATATGGGTAAATTACACTTTTGGGGAAGTAAACAAGGTGAAATTAACGTAAAAAAAATCGTCTTAACTTCACTATTTTGATGGTTTATGAGTGATGCATTTATCAGGGTGAGGTTTTTTAGGCACAAAAAAATCGGCTATTAAGCCGATTATTTGGAGGGTTTGACGAGGATGTTCGCTGCTACGTATGGCGGAAATGATGTATTAAATTTGAGTTAGCCAACCATCGCAATATGATGAGATTGATGCAGAATCGCGTTAGCATCAAGCATTCTATCGTGCATCACCTTGATCGAATCACCAAAGCGTAATCCCTTTGAAGGAGTCAGTAGGAACTCTTCTAGGTCTACAAATGCACATAAGCTCGCACACTCGCCCACTTCTAACACGATGAAGTAACCAAGGCTATGCTCGTTATTCATTTGTACAATATCCCCTTCCTGAGGATACTCATGGCCTGCGCCTTGAGGTGCGAAGAACCAGCTCTTTGGTTGTACAGGTTTGTGGAAACGCTTCGCAGCCACGCAGTAAAGCGCAAGTTCTGCTTGGCGAGGCTCAGATAGCTCTAAGCCAGAAATTTGTTCTTTGAAGGTTTGGTATGAGGATGCGTCATCAACGGTGAATTCATTATCTCGAAACGCGCAGTCCACCAGCTTATTGCGGACCAGATTCGTTTTGAAAATCATATCCTCTCCGAGGTTTAGCATTAATGAACATTGCTGCTCATCGTAATACCAACTCCATGTATCGCTAGGTTTAAGCATCATTTCGTCTCACACTGTTGAACCATTCCATTAGGTAAAACGCAAAATTACCTTCAATTGCAGTAATTTTACTGAGCAATAGGCAAAAAAAAAGAGGAAATGAATTCCTCTTTCTTATCGCTTTTCTCTACAACTCAGGGAGTTACAGTGTCTCTTTTAGTAAGACGATGTCAGTTTATAGATACTTTTATATTAATACTCTATATCGACTATAGTTGGCAAACTACAGGTTTTTGACAATGTCAGCTACAAGGCGTGGACCTTTGTAGATAAAACCAGAGTAAACTTGGACAAGCTGAGCACCTGCCATCATTTTCTCTTTTGCAGCAACATAAGAGTCAACGCCACCTACCCCGATGATCGGCAGTTTATCACCTAGCTCTTGGTGAAGTTTACGAACTACTTCAGTGCTACGAGATTGAACTGGACGTCCACTTAGGCCACCCGCTTCGTCGCAGTGTTTCATGCCTTCGACAATTGAACGATCCAATGTCGTGTTCGTTGCGATCACACCATCGATCTTATTTTTGATCAATGATTCGCAAATTTGGCTGATTTCGTCGTCACTTAGATCCGGCGCAATCTTAAGAGCTAGAGGAACATACTTACCATGCTTCTCTTCTAGTTCAGCTTGTTTTGCTTTCAGCTCAGACAGCAAATCATCAAGTGCTTCGCCGTATTGTAGAGAACGTAGCCCTGGTGTGTTTGGTGAAGAGATATTTACCGCAATGTAACCCGCGTATTGGTATACCTTCTCCATACAGATC
>NZ_MCYD01001008.1:0-521 GCF_002876325.1 Vibrio sp. 10N.261.52.A1 | reverse complement strand
GGATAATTAAAGCGTTATGAAAATAAAAATTGATGATTTGTCAGGCGGAGAGGTTATTCGGCTATTAGAAGAGCATTTAGCTGACATGTATGCGACGTCGCCACCAGAGAGTGTTCATGCACTCGATGTTGACGCGTTGAAATCACCAGAGATTACATTTTTCAGTGCATGGAAAGACAGTCAATTACTGGGCTGCGTAGCTATCAAAGAGCTGGATGCGAAGCATGCTGAGCTTAAGTCGATGAGGACCTCTCAATGTGCTCGTAATACTGGGGTGGCGAGCCAACTTTTGCAGTATGTTTTAGACACGGCTTCAAACCGCCAATATCAAAGAATCAGCTTGGAAACGGGTTCTGAGGAATACTTCAAGCCTGCGCGTAACTTATACGAGAAGTTTGGCTTTGGTTACTGTGAACCCTTTGCGGATTACGAATTAGACCCTTACAGCCAGTTCATGAGTATCGAATTACGCTAAATATGGTCTATTAGAATTATACCGTATAAAGAGATTCCCTATCACG
>NZ_MCYD01001007.1:0-1772 GCF_002876325.1 Vibrio sp. 10N.261.52.A1 | reverse complement strand
AAACCTCACAGGGCCATCTTTCAAGTGGTAGATGATGGAACCTTTCCACTTAGAACCCAAGATCCGCATGCCTTTTTCTATCGCACAAGGCTCAGCGCAGGCATTGATAACGTTTTTACGCCCTTTTGGGTCTACTTCTACTCTTGCTTTCATACAACCTCACCAATCAAGAAACCAGATAGCTGGGGCTCACTCATTGAAAGAAGCCACAAATATCTGGTTTAAGTCTTACGCCATAATAGCACTACGCGCCAATTGAATTAAGTTCTCAGTAGAGGTAATTAACGAACCCCACTGGTCTTGTTAATTAAAATAGCTCATTAAGGTGCGATTCAAAGCGTGCAAAGTCATTTTCAATATCGCCATTCTTCATCACGTCATAACAAGCGAAAGTCGGCAATGCTGACATACCAAAGAAACGAAAGTTAGCGTGCATGTGGAACATTAAATCATCCACGCCTTTTCCTTGGAATAGGAATTCATCTTGATCATCAAAAGATTCTTTTGGTGCGTTGAATGTCAGTGAAAGCATGTATTTGGTGTTAGTACGTGTGCCACCTGTACCGTAGTTCTTAGTCGGATCTTCTGCACTGCGACCATCAAAAGCACACAATGCGCCGCCCATACCAGCAGTGAATACTTCATCCATATATTTTTTGAAAGACCATGGAATCGTCATCCAGTTTACTGGTGATTGCAGAATCACACGATCAGCCCACTCAAAATGCGCTAACTGTTCATCAACGACCCATTCCTCTTGCATGGTTACGATGCGAACTGAATGACCTTTCTGCTCTAATAGTGTCGCCGCTTTATCTACCAAAGAGGCGTTAAGTTTACCTTCTGAAAATGGTGATGGTTCGTGGGCATTGATGATAAGAACGTTACTCATAGCTAATTACTCCGCAAAAAATAGATTGGATACACAAATGAAACCCTCGTCTCTTGTATCTTGTGTCTTGTGTCTTGTGTCTTGTGTCTTGTGTCTTGCGGTATATATTAGTTACCTGATATTGGATTACAATTAGTATACTTCTAGTAACCTACTCTTAAGAGTATATGGAATGACTCATATAGGGTCACAGACTGTCAGAGACTAGCTAATTGGAACCCTAAGAAATAGGGCTCCTTTCAACTAACAATCAGTGTCTTCTGAAAGTAATAATGCATCTTCTAGTTCAACACCAAGATAGCGAATCGTGTTATCTACCTTTGTATGTCCCAGTAAAAGCTGCACCACTCGAATGTTTTTCGTTTTTGCATAGACTAATGTAGCTTTGGTTCGCCTCATTGAGTGAGTACCATAAAGATGAGAATCCAACCCAAGATCTGATGCCCACTTTCTGACTAGGGACCTATAGTACGAATAACTAATTGGTTGTTGCTCTCGTCTTTGGCTTGGAAAAAGAAAATCGCTGGCGTCTAAAGCAGAAATCAAAATCCATTTCATTAGACTTTGTTGAGTTCTTGTCGTTATTTCAAATTGAACTTCAATGTCTGTTTTTCGTTGAGTATGCTTAGCACGACTGAATATCCTACCTTGAGAAGATACATCGCAAACCCTGAGCGAGAGCAAGTCACTTGCTCTAAGTTTGCTATCAATAGCTAAGTTAAGTAGCGCAAGCTGCATCAAACTATTTTCAATCTCTAGTCTGGTTCTGATCCGCCAAATTTCCTCAAGCCGAAAAGGCTTTTTGACGCCACTTCGTTTTGTTTTGTTTTGTTGAAAACCACCATAATGACCTCCTTCTTATTTGGTCATCACGATTGTA
>NZ_MCYD01001006.1:0-3094 GCF_002876325.1 Vibrio sp. 10N.261.52.A1 | reverse complement strand
CAGGAGTAATGCTGATGTAAATTTTATATATTAAATTCGATTGAATTTTGAGTGAGATATTGTGTTGTCAAATAAGATAAAAAGTTCGTTTCTACCTTTAGTCATTTTTAGCTCCTGTGTTGCAGCAGAAAGCGAATTTGTCATTGAAGACATTTTAGATGGGCAGCAAGTTTCGCATTTTGCCTTAGGTGATACCGATGGGGATGGCTCCGATGAAATAATTTTTATGGACCAATATGGAAACGTAAAAATAGCCAAAAATTTAACAAACCCAAATACGCTTAATATGTTAGCTAATACAAGGTGGAGTTTGTCGGAAAATTGGAAGTTACAATTTCTTGATCAAGCTTATCCGAGTACAGATATCCGCGTTGCCATGACTTATGAACATAATGGTAATGTATTTAAATCAGGTACAGGGCTCGCTTCTAAGAAAGATGGGAAAATAGAAGTGAACATCAATGGTTTTTCTGGAAATCCAGCAGTGATGATTAATTATGTCTCTGTTGCAAAAGGAACAATGAAAGGTAGCTATAAAGATATTCAGTATAGCGGTTCAAGAAGTTATCCGATGAATGCACGTAAGGAATAACCATTTCCTGAGTTAGCGTAAATTATATGCGCTGGTCCTGTTTAATTATTTCTTATTATTGGTTTCTTTGAGACTAAACGTTAACCAAGGTAAAGCAAGCTCTGACTAGCTTGTTTTACCTACTATTTAATTTGCTTGAGGTAACGAGAAAGTGCTTCCACTAAGTCTGACTTAATCAGTGGTTTAGTTAACACTTCATTTGCGCCAGCTTCAATGAAAGCTAGAGTTGATGTTTGCATGATATCGGCAGTCCAGCCAAAGATAACAAGATCATTATGACCAGCTTGTCGTATTTTTCGAACTGTTTCTAAACCATTCATTTTCGGCATATGGTTATCAATAATGACTAGGTTGAAGCGACCTGTTTCCAAGTGTGTTAAAGCCTCACAGCCACTATTGCAAGTAACGCACTCAACGTTTAATTTATCTAAGAATCCTTTGGCGATGATAAGGTTCATCCTATTGTCATCTGTCACTAGAACCTTAAATGGAGTTAGGTCGATCCCCGGCGTTGTTGAAATTTTCTCATCTTTTGACGCAACGACTGGTAGGTTGATAATAAAACTGAAGCGGCTTCCTACATCAAGTTCACTTTTAACATTGAGTTGGCCGTTCATCAAAGTCACAAGCTTATGACAAATCGCTAACCCAAGCCCAGTGCCGCCATAATTCCTTGTAGTAGAGACATCTGCTTGCTCAAACTCATTAAAGATTGAGCTTAGCCTTTCAGTTGGGATGCCGATACCTGTATCTTCTACCGTGAATTCCATCGCAGAGTGATCCTGTGGGTTGATACTGACAGTGATCGAACCACTCGCAGTAAACTTCAATGCGTTCCCAACTAAATTGAGAATGACCTGTCGAATTCGAACGGAATCGCCATGGTATGAAAAAGCGGCATCGCTATTATCAAGCAAAGAAAACTCAATGCCTTTTTCTGAACACAAGGTTTGATACGTGTTCAATACGGGGTTAGTTATGTCGGACATTTTGAATGGATGCGGATCAATCTCTAAACTGTCATTTTCGATTTTAGCTAAGTCTAAAATGTCATTAAGAATAGCGATTAAGTGCTCGCCTGAGTCAAGCGCTAACCGGAGCACTTCTCTCTGCTCTTTCTTCTCCAAGTCGTCGAAAGCATTTGTAGAATACCAAGTAAGCCGTTCATCGGAGTTCTAATTTCGTGACTCATTGTCGCTAAAAATAGTGATTTTGCATTATTCGCTTGGTGCGCTTTATTTACTTGATCTTCTAATTTCAACTCAAGCTTCTTAAAATCTGTAATATCGCGTTCAATCGCGATAAAACGTTCAACTTCACCTTTCGCGTTGCGCAAAGGTATGATGTCAATGTCGATCCAATAGGCCGTTTTGTCGATGGAATAATTCAATATTTCAGCTTTAACTTGATCACCTTTGTGAATAGCTGAACCTATCCTGCATGCGGTATCAAGACAAGTCTCTTCCCCTTGCAAAAATGAGCCTGGTTTTAGCCCTTTTACGGAATCTAAGCGATAGCCTGTCATTGTCTCAAAAGCACTGTTTACCCACTCTATGCGCCCTTTCTTATCTGTTATAACAACTCCATCTCTAGCCGTTTTGACTACTGTTGCTAGGAGGTGACTTTCACGTTCTTGTTCTGCTAATCGTTTGTTCGACTCTTCAAGTAGCTTTTTCGACCCTTCTAATTCTCTGTGGGGGTTAACGAATAATTTTTGTCCCATCAAAAAAACAAAAATAGAGCTAATTACTAATACAATTAAAAGGCCATTCAAAAGCTCCTTTTGTAAGCGTAACAACTGATTATTAACAAAAGAACTGCTTACCCCTTGAGTTAATACCAAACCGCCTCTGGTCAAAGCCGTTTGGGTTAAGAGCCACTCTTCTTCATTGTATTTATTCTTCGCTATGGTGTGTGAATGGTGGCTATGTGCATGTGTCTCGTCCGTTTCAGTGAGAGAAGCAACAGGGGGGACTATTTGACTAAGCTCGTACCAACGCTCTCGGTTCGTGACAAACGAGCCAAAGAAATCATCATAATCGACAGCGGTTTCACCATATAGCACGCCTACGAAATCGCTGCCTTGAAGTAACGGCATAAATAGCTTGATACAAATATGGTTAGCATCATCATGCAAAAGGTAAAGGATACGATCATCGACTTCCTGATTCGCTATCGCGTCAAAGATAGCTTGCTCTTGCTTTGATGCGGGATGACGAAATGTATCTTCAAACAACAGCTGGCCGGTACGGTCTCGCACGGCAAATTGCATTGACTGGTTCTGCCCCTTGAATCGCTCAAGATGAAATGAGAGCCGTTCTATATTTGAGACCGACACTGCGTCGATGACCCCTTGGTATTGCGAAGCTAAAACAATGCGGTCTTCTGCAACCTCGAGATACTTTTCCATAAAAATTTTGGCAGACTCAAGCTCGAAGCTACTGTTACCGCTTTGCAGTTGTTTGACGGTCGATTGGCTGTGATTAGAGAGTACATAAAGTG
>NZ_MCYD01001005.1:0-9720 GCF_002876325.1 Vibrio sp. 10N.261.52.A1 | reverse complement strand
GTTATGCTGTTACCGATGAAACATTATGATTTAGCGAGGCGATTTGCAGTCCAAACATAAAGCAGCTCAAGCGCAATCGTCGCACCAGCTAACGCTGTAATTTCGCTTTGGTCGTACGCTGGAGAAACCTCTACCACGTCCATACCAACCATGTTGATGCCTTGCAGGCCACGGATAATTTTCAGAACTTTATCTGAGTTCAAACCACCACACACTGGCGTACCAGTACCCGGCGCAAAAGCAGGATCCAGACAATCGATATCAAACGTTAGGTAAACTGGCTTATCACCAACAATACCTTTCACTTGAGCAATGATCTCGTCCACACTCATGTCGTTCGCTTGCATCGCGTTAATGACGTTGAAGCCGTGACCTTCTTGCTTATACTCGGTACGAATGCCGATCTGCACCGAGTGTTCTGGCGAGATAAGGCCTTCGTTTGGTGCATGGTAGAACATGGTACCGTGGTCGTAACGGCTACCTTGGTTGTAGGTGTCAGTATGTGCGTCGAAGTGAATCAACGCCATCTCACCGTACTTCTTACCATACGCTCGTAGTAGAGGCAGTGTAATGAAGTGATCGCCACCTAGACCTAACAGAGTTTTACCGCTATTTAGAATCGCATCAGCTGCTGCTTCCAAACGCTGAGTTAGGTCTTCTGCGTCACCGCAATCAAACACAAGGTCGCCAGCATCAATCACCGAGGTATGTTCAAATACATTGAAGTCCCACGGGAATTTCTTACCTTCCCACGCCAAGTTTACCGATGCACGACGAATCGCATCAGGTCCCATGCGAGCACCCGGGCGACCAGATGTCGCCATATCTAGCGGCGCACCCAAAACAACCACATCAGCGTCGTTGTCGATAGGGTTTTGAACCAGTGGGCGACGCATAAATGTCATCGCATTGGAGTACAGCGAGTAATCTGGTTTCGTAAATAGATCGTTCATTAAAAATCCTCAAGATAGGTGTAACCCATCAAGCCTTGCTCTAACTCTTCAAGTACGCTTTGCTGCTCTTGCGCTGGTACTTTCGCCGTTACCAATTCTTTGTAGTTCTGACGAATTAGGTCCATATCAATGTGAACATAACGCATCATGTCTTCTACCGTGTCGCCTTCATTGATGTAGTCAATGTTCGCTTCTCCGCTCTCATCAACATTCACCACAACACTGTGCGTATCACCAAATAGGTTATGCATATCACCCAAGATCTCTTGGTACGCACCCACTAGGAAGAAACCCATTAGGTATGGTTCATCTGGGTTCCACGCTGGCACTGGCAATGTTGTTTCAATGCCTTGACCGTCAACATACTGGTCAATCGTACCGTCAGAGTCACAAGTGATGTCCAATACAACAGCGCGACGCTCATCCGCATTGTCTAAACCGCTCAGTGGCAATACAGGGAACACCTGATCAATACCCCATGCGTCTGGCAATGACTGGAACAGTGAGAAGTTCACGAAGAACTTGTCCGCTAAACGCTCGCTCAACTCATCCAAAATTGGACGGTGGTAACGGTTCTTAGTACTCATGCGAGAGCTAAGCTCGTAGTTGATACGCAAAGACATCTGCTCAGCCCAAGCACGGTGCTGAAGGTTCAGCATACCGGTCGCAAATTGGTTGTGCGCTTCTGCAATATCACTCTGCGTGTCGTTGTAGATCTCAATCAACGCACGGTCGTCGTTACCAGCATCGAGTTCTAAGAAGTTCTTCCACATGTTGTTAAGCAACAGTGGTGCGTCTGCTTCTGGCGCTGCCATGTCTTCCGGTGAGTAGCTTTCAGTACCAATCACGTTGGTGATCAACACAGCATGGTGCGCAGTCAGTGAGCGACCAGACTCCGAAATAATCACAGGTTGTGGCTGATTGTAGAGTTTACAAATATCCCCTACTGTCATCACGATGTTACGAGCGTACTCAAGCAAGCCGTAATTCATTGAGTTTGAAGATTGGCTACGTGTGCCGTCGTAATCGACTGCCAAGCCACCACCAACATCTAAGAACTTCAGTTGAGCACCAATGTCACGCAGTTCACAGTAAAAACGAGCCGCTTCACTCACGCCATTTCGCACGTCACGAATGTTTGCCATTTGTGAACCTAGGTGGAAGTGCACAAGTTCAAGAACGTCCAGTTGATCTTCTGCTTTCAAGCGTTCAATAACGGTCAATACTTGTGATGCAGACAAACCGAATTTCGACTTCTCACCACCACTTGCTTGCCATTTACCTGCACCTTGAGAAGCAAGACGAATACGTAAACCCAAACGAGGTTTTACGCCAAGTGCTTTCGCTTCAGAAAGAACAAGATCAAGCTCTGACAACTTCTCTAGAACGATAAATACTTTGTGCCCTAACTTTTCGCCAATCAGCGCAAGACGGATGTATTCTCTGTCTTTGTAACCGTTACACACGATCACAGAACTCGCTTTTTGAGCCAGCGCCAATACCGCTAATAGTTCAGGTTTGCTGCCCGCCTCTAGGCCTAGCTGCTTTTGCTCTAATTGAGCTTGGCTCGCTAAGATCTCATCAACCACCTCTTTTTGCTGGTTAACTTTAATCGGATAAACCAGTAGGTAACGGTTGTCGTACTGATATTCTTCAATCGCTTGGTTAAATGCGTTACAGATATTGTGCACACGTTGATGCACTATTTGAGGAAAACGCACTAGAGCAGGTAAACCAATATTTCTTTGCTCTAACTGTTTTACGATCTTACTTAGAGGAACTTGATGATCGGTTTCGCTTGGTGAAACATACACTTCACCGTTGTCATCAATTCCATAAAAACCTTGGCTCCAGTGCTTTACATTATACTCAGCACGGATGCGTTCCAAATTAACCGAATTTTCCAATTCTAGAGACCTCACACTATAGGGCCATCGACAGAAGATACCTCTTTGGAATAGCGAGGTATAACCCAACAAAAAACGCTCAAAAACGATTTGTTGGCTGCATTAACCGATATTATGAAGAGCGAGTCCAACCATTGATATTTGTGGTTACGATTACGTTTTTTTATCGACAGATCGACTTAAAGTGACAGGTAAGGAATTACAAGGTTTTAGGGCAAAAATCAGGCTGAAGCGCATTAAATATAAAGCACTTTCTCATAAAAAATTAGGTGAATAAAATAGCATTCACACCTAAAATTCTTGCCTAATTTGGTGATGTTAAGTCAGGTTTGTGACAAATATTGGCACTTCCCTATCACAACTCTCGCTATCACCAACATAGCAAGTATCCTGTTATTCCAAGCCTATTGATGAGTGTTAAATCATGTCCGAAATGTACACCACCTACGCAAAGCAATACGACTCTGCTGCTCGCGATAATATTTATAATGCCCTATTGGAACGCCCATCAACCATAGCCTTACTTGATGATGTGAATGGGCTCGACATTGTCGACCTTGGCTGTGGCTCAGGTATTTACGCGCAATGGTTTATTGACCAAGGTGCAAACAAAGTCACGTGCACCGATCTGTCTCAAGATATGGTCGACCTAGTGAACGGAAAACAAATCCCCAATGTGACCGCATACGCGCAAGATGCTGCTCTTGGTTTACCCAAGGAAGCTAATAACAGCGCTGATGTCATCGTGTGTCCATTGGTGCTGCATTACATTGAAGACCTAAAACCTGTCTTTGATGACGTGTATCGCGTTCTAAAACCGGGCGGTTACATCGTATTTTCCACCCACCACCCTTTTGCGGATTTTGAGTGCACCCTTTCAGGTAACTACTTTGAGCGCGAATTCATTCAAGAAGAGTGGAACACGGTCGGAACACCCGTTCAGGTAAGCTTTTACCGACGTTCATTAACAGAGCTTTGCCAAGCGGTGAACCAATCTGGCTTGCTGATTTCACAAATCACTGAAGGCACAATCGACGAGAAAGCCAAAGCCATCTCTGAAGAAACGTACGAGCGCCTATCAAAAAACGTTAACTTCATCTTTATGCGTTGCGAGAAAGTCTCAGCCTAACCCGCAAGCAAATCGCGTGTGTCTTTGATTACGTCACAGGCACTTTTTATCTTCCTAACCATCTCAACTCAGCACCCGCTCAACTGAACAAAAAATAAACTTTTCTCGGCCATACCTTGTATTCAATCCCAACTTCTTGTAATTTTAACTGACCAACCAATCGGTCAGCCTTCGAATTTAGGGGATACTATGAGCCATAATCTAGACCTTGAACCAAACACGTCGAGCACCAACGACATGGATCAAATATTCAACCGACAACAAGATCACTACCGTAACAACGTTAATCCAACACTCGAGCAGAGACGAAATGATCTCTCAGTCTTGAAAAAACTATTAATGCGCTATCAAGAGCAGTTAATTGAAGCGGTATCTGAAGATTATGGCCATCGAGCAAAGCACGACAGCTTAATTGCTGACATCACCCCTTCCCTACACCAGATCAATTACAGTGATAAAAATCTGAAGAAGTGGTTGAAGCCTTCACGTCGAAAAGCCGGCTTGATGCTAACACCAGCCAAGATTACTGTGCATTATCAACCGGTAGGTGTGGTTGGCATCATCGTGCCTTGGAACTTCCCAGTTATGCTCTCTTTGGGTCCTCTCATCACAGCATTGGCTGCAGGTAACACTGCAATGCTCAAGATGTCTGAGTTTACTCCTGCAACAAACCGTGTTTTGAAAGCGATGTTGGCCGAAGGTTTCAGTGAAGAACAAGTGGCGATCATCGAAGGTGAAGCCGACGTTTCTGCTAAGTTTAGCCAGCTGCCGTTTGACCATATCCTGTTTACAGGCTCAACTTCTGTTGGTAAGCACGTAATGAAAGCGGCAGCTGCTAACCTAACGCCGGTTACACTTGAGCTAGGCGGAAAGTCTCCGACCATCATTGCGCCTGATTTCGATGTCGCTGACGCGGTTGAACGTATCTTGTTTGCCAAGAGTCTAAACGCAGGTCAAATCTGTGTTGCACCGGATTACATCTTGCTGCCACGAGAGAAAGTCGATGCATTTATCACCGCTTACAAGCGCTACTTCAAGAAGCTTTATAAAGCAGGAATTGAGAGCAAAGACTTAACCTCAGTGGTTAATATGCGCCAGTACAATCGATTAAAAGGTGTAGTTGAAGATGCGAAGTCAAAAGGTGCTGTGATACACACTGTCACCGAGCAGGCACAAGACGACGTGAACCATAGAATGACACCGCACCTTCTCACCGAAGTGAATGATGACATGGTGGCAATGCAAGAAGAGTTGTTTGGTCCTGTGCTTCCTATCGTGCCGTATGATTCAATTGACGAAGCGATAAGCTACATCACAACAAGAGAACGTCCACTTGCGCTGTACCTAATGAGTCACGACAAGAAAACCCAAGACCGATTCCTATCGGACACTCATTCAGGCGGCGTTTGTATCAATGACTCTTTGGTGCATGTAGCAGCAGAAGACGCACCGTTTGGTGGTATTGGCCCTTCAGGCATGGGACACTACCACGGTATTGAAGGCTTCAAGACCTTTAGCCATGCAAAAACCGTGTTGACTCGAGGCAAGATCAACTTCACTAAGTTGATGCACCCTCCATACAACAACCCAATCAAGAAAATGATGTTCAAAGTACTGAATCGATGATTACAAAAAGGCAAAAAATCCTAGATGCTGCGCTCCTACTCTTTTCCCAACAAGGGTTAGAGGGCACATCTACTGGGCAAATAGCGAAGACCGCCGGTGTAGCGAAAGCGACACTGTTTCATCACTTTGAGAACAAATCTCTACTGATTGATGAACTGTTTCGTGAATTGAAAGTAGAGCTATTTTCTACTCTGGCTCAGCACACCGAAATCGCTGAACAAAATCGCTATCAAGCCTTTAAATTCATGTGGATGACCGGAATTGAGTGGGCATTGGAAAACCCAGTCGCCATGAAGTTCTTCACCAATGTGCACTTTGACCCAACGACTCAAACTCGTGAAGTCATTGTTTCGCAAATGTTTGCGTCACTCGATGACATCATTTTGAAAGGACAGCAAGCCGAAGAGTTGATGGTGTTAGACATTAATCTCGTGAGACACTTCATCCATAGCCACTTTTTGATCTGTGCGAACTGGCTTATTGATCAACAAGAGCCGCAGCCAGAGCAGTCAGAAAAGTACATCAACGACAGTTTTGATATGTGCTGGCGTGCTATTGGTGGTCAAGCTCAGTCGTCCTATTAGCTAGATTATCTGCGAGCTATAAGCTAAATACCCTGCCATTTAGCAGTGTCAGGTTTCATCGAATCAATAAAAGCGTCTCATCGGCGCTTTTATTATTTGGGTACATTTTAATCACTTCACCCTGTTGACTTTCTAAGCCCGTATTCAGTACCATTCCACCATCATTTCAAAAGAGAATAACGCCATAATGAAGTACTAACATCCTGACATCCGATTTATTTTTTTAAAAATCATTTGGACACTCGGGGTTAGTGGGCGTTACTTCGTCATCTATTTTCGCGACAAATTAAGCTCTTAAAGATCCGCCTGTTTACGGCCTATATCTTCCAGAGCACACCTAAAAGACAGAAACTATCTCAATACCGCTTTCTCTCTTTCATTGGTCATCTACCTAAGTAACGCCTATGGCGATCTGTTGCAAGCATCCAGTTGGATCTTGCGCAGAAAAGCGCCTCGCCCCTTTTACTCGTTTATACGTAAAGGGAGGTATTTTTATGCCTACTATTTTAGCCAATAATCTCTCATTCCAGCTCGATACTGGTGAGTGGTTATTTCAAGACGTCACCTTCAATTTGAACTCGCGACTGACTGGCTTGGTTGGAAGAAACGGAGCCGGAAAATCGTTGCTACTTTCATTACTCACAGGGCAAGTGCAGCCGACATCTGGGAGTGTATCTAGACAAGGCTCGATTGGTTTCTACTCACAATTGCCTTCAGAACTTTTGGCTAGCACGATCAGCATTGCTGATTTCTTAGGTATCACGAATAAACTCAATGCCTTGCGAGCTATCGAACAAGGCAGCTGCGAGCATCAACATTTTGACATCGTTGGTGACGATTGGGATTTGCAAGAAAGCACTCAGAGGCTGTTGGCCAATCTGAAAATAACCAGCGAGTTGACCACGCCATGCAATACACTAAGCGGTGGGCAGCTTGCCCTTTTACAGCTTCATCAACTGTTTACTTCAGACCACACCATACTGATTCTCGATGAGCCGTCGAATCATTTAGACAGTGACGGGCGCAGCTGGTTAATAGAACAGTGCCAACAATTTGAAGGCAAAATACTGATGGTTAGCCATGACCGAAGCCTGTTGAGGCACATGGAAGGTATCTACCACCTCAACAGTTTGGGGTTACGTTTCTATAAAGGAAACTACGATGACTACTTCAAACAAATGTCGAATCAGGCCGATGCACTAGATAAACAGATTGCTCATCATCAATCAGAAAAGAGACGACTTGAACGCCAAGCTCAAGCCAACAAAGAAAAAGCACAACAGCGAGAGGCGCAAGGAAACCGACTGCGAAAATCAGGCAGTCAGCCCAAGATCTTACTGGATGCAATGAAAGACAAAGCCGGACGAACACAAACAGCATCAGCCACTAGCCAAAATAACTTAAAGGAGCAAAATCAAGATAAGCTTCAATCTCTAAAAGAACAAAAAGAGCAACTGAAACCGCAGGCCTTGTATTTACAACAGAGTAATAGCAAGAAAAAGCACGCGCTATTAACTGTTGAAGATTTCCGACTTGAATATGGGTCTGGTACTGCTATCAATTTTTCTCTGTCACAAGATGAGCGCTGTTATCTAAGCGGCGCAAACGGCTGTGGTAAGTCGACACTGTTGAAAGCGATTCACAACGAGCACTCGCACTACACTGGTACCATCAAACGCTTAGGATCTACGGTGTACCTTGATCAACACTTTGGTTTATTGGATCCCCATAACACCATGTTCGATAGCCTCATGACACATAGTGACGGGCTCACAGAGAGTGATGCTCGAACATTGTTGGCAGGCATCGGCTTTAGGCGTGATACCGTGTACCGCAAAGTCGCTCACCTAAGTGGTGGAGAGAAAATGAAGCTAGCGATGTTGATTGTCAGTCATAAGCAAGACTCCCCATTACTGCTGCTTGATGAGCCAGACAATCATTTAGATATCGACTCAAAGCAGATATTGGCGTCAGCTTTGCGTGAATACCAAGGAGCTTTTATCTTAGTCAGTCATGACTTGGATTTTGTTGAGGAGGTCGACGTTAGCCAAAATCGTATTCAGCTTTAACCTTGATATCAACAACCACTGAGTTTAGATAGGCGAGTATTGTTGCGGATACTCGCCTTTCTCGGTTGAGACAAGTAAACTACGCGCCTCGAACATCTATTCATAAGGCTAAGGTTTGCATACTCTAGAACAATTAAAATCAGGGCAACTTAAAGGTATTAAGCGCTTAAAATTATCAGAAGGTCTCACTGAGTTTCCATTAGAAATCTTGGACCTCGCCGATTCACTAGAGATTCTCGACCTTTCGGGGAATCAGCTATCAGACTTACCTGAAGAGATATCACAGCTTACTCACCTGCGTATTGTCTTTGCGTCGAATAACCTGTTCACGCACCTTCCTGATGTTCTTGGGTCACTTCCTAAGCTTGAAATGATCGGTTTCAAGACTAACCAAATCAAAACCGTAAGTGAAGTATCTCTACCACCTCAATTACGCTGGTTGATCCTGACCGACAACGCCATCGAAGTTCTACCGAACTCACTAGGTGAAAGACCAAGACTGCAAAAACTGGCACTCGCAGGTAACCAGCTTCGCGCTTTACCTGAGAGTATGGAAAAGCTATCCAACCTCGAACTAGTTCGCTTGTCTGCAAACCAACTGACTGAATTCCCAGAATTCCTTATCAAGCTACCAAAACTGGCTTGGCTAGCGTTTGCGGGTAACCCGTTTTGCAAACACCCTAGCAGCTTAGATAGCGTGCCTGCGGTTAGCTCTCAAAGCTATTCACTGAATCAAGTACTTGGCCAAGGCGCATCTGGCGTGATCTCGCATGCAAGCTGGCTAAACAGCGACTTCGATTTTCCACAGGAAGTGGCGGTTAAAGTGTTTAAAGGCGAAGTCACTAGTGACGGCTACCCACATGATGAACTGGAAGCGTGTCTTCAAGCAGGCCACCATAGCAACCTAGTAAAATCTATCGCCCAAGTTGAAGAACAGGACTACCTAGCTTTGGTGATGGAACTCATTCCTAGCAGCTACTACAACCTAGGGCTACCACCAACACTCGAGACTTGCACGCGTGATACTTTCCCTGAAGGTTTCCAACTTCCGATCTCGCAAATCGACAACATTGTGACTCAGATGATCGATGTATTTAATCACCTGCATGACAACAAGGTTTGTCACGGTGACTTGTATGCGCACAACACCCTAGTCAATGAACAAGGCCAAATGATCTTTGGTGATTTTGGAGCGGCGACCATCTACGGTTACCTGACTGAAGAGCAGCAACAAGGCATTCGACGTATCGAAGCTCGCGCTCTCAAGTACTTTATTGATGACCTACTAACGGTTTGTGTCAAGCAAGATGTTGGAAGTGAACTGCACTCACACTTAACAAACTTTGAAGCATAGACGCAGCAGATAAACCGAGTTGATAGAATGCTAACGCTCGGTTAGCTTGCCAAGAAACAACAAAGCCAACATCACTGTTGGCTTTTTGCTTTTTGCTT
>NZ_MCYD01001004.1:0-2610 GCF_002876325.1 Vibrio sp. 10N.261.52.A1 | reverse complement strand
TGACAGGAAGAAGCCCGGCGAGATTTATTGAGTTACTTAGAGGTTGATGCATCTTTTAGAAGCTGAGAGCAAAAGACAAATGCTCTCAGCTTGCTTTGTTTGCCTATTTTCAACGGCTTGTTTGGTTCTTCAAAAACTCTTCAAGTGGAATCGGTTTAGCGAACAAGAAGCCCTGTAGGTAGCTGACGCTTCGCTCTCTTAAATAATCTGCTTGTTGCTCTGTTTCAACGCCTTCAGCGATGACATCTAGCGATAAGTCGTGCGACAAGGTGATCATGTTTTGAAGTAGGTGGCCTGTTATTGTGTCAACGCCAATGTCTCGGACAAAGGTTTGGTCAATCTTTAGGTAGTCGAGGTCTACTTTTTGTAAGTTAACCAAAGAGGAGTGACCCGTACCAAAGTCATCTATTGCTATCTTGCATCCGAGCGCTTTGATTTTCCCGAAAATATCATCGGTTAAATCGCAGTAGTTTAGCGCTTCTCTTTCTGTGAGTTCTAGAACTAGAGTAATGTCGTCACAGTCAATAATATCGATAAATTCCTGACACGCCTCCAGTAATGTGCCTTTCGAACAGTGCTGGGGTGAAATGTTTATACCCACATGGAAACCATTAGGTAACTTGTCTATGAAAGGCTTAATTTGCATAGCAGTGAGCCGCATCAATTGATGTGTCATAGGTACAATAAGACCAGAGGTTTCAGCCTTAGGAATGAAAAGATCTGGCCTCACGATGCCTTGCACGGGGTGTTTCCACCTTAATAGGATCTCAATGCCTTGTATTGTACGAGTTTTACTATCCACAATCGGCTGAGCGTAAGGGATAAACTCTTTTCTTTCCATTGCTCGCTCGATTTCAAGGTATAGGTTGGATGGGCGCTTCGAGAGCCAAATTAGGTAGGCGGCAAACAACGTTTGTAAGAGGATGATGGCTACAATGTATTGTTTATCCTTGGCCCAGAATGCCGCCAGCATGTTTGGGTAAGCAAAACCTGCATGTGCGCTATAAGGAAACTGTTTTGATGACACTTGATGCCAAGAGATGAGTTTTTCTACTGGGTTTGTCTTTACGGTCAACTCTTTACTATCAAGCCACTTATCACCGACCGCAATAAACGACCGTAACTTGCTGCCTGAAGTGAGCGACTCTCTTAGGTAAAGGCTATCAATCCCACTTAATGCCGCGTGATCATCCAACGTTGACCTCACCACGATAAGAGGGTGAGAAGTATCAACATTACTTCCATTAAGCAGCAGTAATTGTCCTGAAGTGTATGCGGTAGGATCATATTTGTAATTGCCTTCACCCCAAATAGAGGTGCAGAAGATAACATTGTCTTTCGCTAGATTGGCACTTCGTACGTAAGGTATGGTTGCTACCAGATGTCTAAGGGCTAGGGCTTCATCTTCACAGGCATTAGAGTTTAGCAATAGCTTTAAAGCACTCGTGTTGGTCTCTTCACCAAACTCAAGAATCTCATCTACCTCTTGAACGATGCTCAATGCTTTCTGGTTTGCTTGCTCATCCAGTGAACGCCCAAAATTGAGATACAAAAAAGTGAGAGCCAAGACGCAAGGGATAAAAGAAAGGCAGAGTAGATATGTTGGGCTATTTTTTTTGTTTGCAAACATAGAAGGCCTAGTTAATTGAGTCTTTTTTGTTTAAAGAGAAGAGCATTTAACGAGATTGGGGTACCCAAGTGTTTCGGTAGGAATACATAAACATCAGTATAAAGCATAATTTTAATCTTTCACTTAATATTCGCTGCTGATTCCACGTTGTCCATTCTCATTTTTGAGAAATAATTGTTCAACACGAAGCATATAGTGAATGAAAAATACATATTGCCTATTTTATCTGCAAAGATATGTGGTGTACGTTAGTAACTCTTCATAGAATAATCAGCATTAGGTTAGATTATTTCCCTTACGGAAAATATTAACTATACAGTTTCGATATATCACTATTAATATTAAGGTTATTTGGCGGCCGTCTATAGAGGTGAATCCTCAATGGTAAATGCCCACTTGATACACTTTGGTGTGCAAACAAACCCCAAAGTGTATTTTTTTATCATGAATATATAAACGTTTTGTGTTAAATTTTTATTATTTATAGCCGTTATTTCAATCAGTTCTGCCTGTTGAGCTAAGATCTGCTCTTTAGTCTTTTGCAATAAAACGTCGCTTAGTTTTGTATCAAATACATTCACTATTTCATCATAACTAAGTTGCTTCCCCTCGATAGAGATAAAGTAAGCTTTATTTCCAACTTCGTTGATCTCATCGACGCCGTTTTGAGCCAAAAGGCTCATGGCTCCGTTATGGGTACCAGCAATCTTCCATATGAAGCCTTCTGGCGCTGTAAGTATTTGACCGTAGGTCGTACATTTTACATCGGACAGCTCAGAAATTAGGCCAGGCATTCCGGTGACCATATCATCGGGACCATCTTTACAGGGTATCTGAAACTCTGGATTAACTAGATCGACCAATTGAGCGGCGTGTAATGGTGCTGTGAGTCCCATCAAGGCAATGCTTAATATCATCTGCTTAAACATTTCAACTTCTCTTAATTGTTTTGTTTAAATTGGGCGTGCCCAAGGCCAAGT
>NZ_MCYD01001003.1:0-7598 GCF_002876325.1 Vibrio sp. 10N.261.52.A1 | reverse complement strand
CCTTATACTGTGCCACGTCATTAAGGCGCTACAAGCCTATGATTTAAAATAATTATTAATGAGTAGTCACCATGAATTCGAAGTCGCTAACTATCTTGCTTTTTGTCTCTGTTTGCTTAATTTGGGGAACCACTTGGTTCGCTATGGAAGTGGCATTGCATTCTATCCCACCAATTTTTGCTACTGGACTGCGCTTTTTACTTGCAGCTCCTCTACTTGCAGTACTAGCAAAAGCCTTCAATCAACCTTTGCTGTTCCCTAAGGGCAAGCGTCAATGGCTACTTATTGTGGCACTGATGTATTTCGCGATTCCGTTCACTTTGATGATCTATGGTGAGCAATACATCTCTTCTGGTTTGGCTTCGATCATCTTCGCTAATATGCCTGTTGCTGTGATGCTGATGTCGGGTTTGTTCCTTGGTCTACGCTTAGCGAAACATCAAATATTCGGCCTAGTTACCGCGGTTATAAGCCTGTGTTTAATTCTTGGCAACGAAATGCAGATGGGCGGTGATGACTACTTTATCGGTACGGTTTGCCTGGGTCTTGCAGTTGCGATTCACGCAGTAATGTACGTGTTAGTTCAAAAACACTGTAAAGGCATCGAAGTACTGACTTACAACGCTGTACCAAGTTTTATTGCTGCGATGTTCTTGTTTGCGGTATCGGCAGTAGGTGAGAACGTGAACGTAGAATCTTTCACTTGGGATTCTATCTCAGCGGTCGTGTACCTAGGTTTTGTAGCGAGTGTCGGCGGTATTGTGGCTTACTTCAAACTAGGTCAGGTTTCGACACCGTTCCAAGCATCTATTTGTTTCCTTATCTTCCCAGTAGTTGCGCTACTGATATCTTGCTACATCAACGGTGAGGTGCTTTCAGAACAGTCTCTGCTTATGATGATCCCTCTACTTTGTGGCATCTTGCTAACGAAAGCACCGAAGAGCATCTTCAAGCTGCGTTCAACGCTAAAAACGGCAAGCAGTAACTAAGCAGCGAAACACTAAGATAAACCGCATTCAAACTACCCCAGAAGCTCACCACATGCTCCTGGGGTTTTGTTTAGCCCCAACACGACTTCACAATTTACTGCCCCTTTACAGCCGCCCCTTCTCATATTGAACCTCTTACCAAGCGAATGACTTAAACATCGCAATCAACTACATTAAACTCAGCCATGATTGCCAGCTCTGGTTAATACCCTTAGTTATCTCTCCACAAAGGAATGTCATGAGTAATCCCATCAAACAAATGCGTCTTGTCAAAGGTCAACCTTGTAGGGTTGAGGAACTGACGAATAACGACGATGCGTTCTTAGAGCCGCACAGGCATGAGTACTGGGAGTTAGTATGGTGCGTGGATAATCATGGCAGTCAGAGCATTGATTTCGTTGACTACGACAATAAGATCGGCCGTATTTTCACCATTGCACCGGGCCAAGTACACCGCTCGGAGCTAGTCGGAGAAAGTGCTCGTTTACTGGTATTTACTCCTGGCTTTGTTAAAACCAATCACCGCAACACTCAGCTGGTCGATACTGTTTTTGCCATGCACCAAAGCCGCCCTCCCTATTTGGATTGCAGTGAAGAAGGCAACCGCTACCTGTTGCCTATTTTCGACATGCTGAAAGAAGAATGTGCACGAGAAGAAAGCGACTGGGACTTAGTAGAATCACTCATGAATAGCTTTTTGCGCTACATCCTGCGCTTTGCTAGCCAATCCTCATTGAAAGGTGAAGTACGCGATAGCCGAGTGAACAAGGTGGTTGATTTAATTGAGCAGCACTACGCCACCCATAAACATTGTGATTTTTATGCGCAAGCTCTGTCGATAACCAACAAACGCATTAACGAGATCGTCAAAGCTGAAAAAGGTAAAACCGTCACTCAATTGATCCACGATCGGATCATTTTAGAAGCGAATCGAGAACTGATCTTCTCAGCCAAGACCATCAAGACCATCGCTTTTGAACTCGGCTTCGAAGACCCGGCCTATTTCAGCCGTTTTTATCGCGGACAGATGAAAGAGTCACCAGCACAGTTTCGAGCTCGATGTGCAGATAGTGCAATATAATACGCAGATAATCCCTTTTTTAGCCTCAATTAAGTTCCGATAATGCTCCCTCTTTATCTATCCAATTTGGTTAAATCCAATTTTTTGGGAGCTTGTTCGAATGGCCATCAACCTAAAAACCGATCCAATATCTAAGTCCTTTTATCAATACCTTTGGCCAGCGCTAACCGGCATGGTGATCAAGTCCCTTTTCATAATGGGAGACGCTTGGTTCGTTGGGCATGGTGTCGGTCCTGATGGCTTGGGCGCTATCGCTCTCACCATCCCTGCTTTCTCAATATTCACTGCAATTGCCATGATGGTTGGTATTGGTGGTGCGGCGCTGATGTCTATTGAAGTGGGCAAAGGCAACGTAACCTCTGGGCAAACTCTGTTTAATCAATCGATGTTGATCACCGCTCTATTTAGCACGGTGACCGTCAGCATTGCCCTGTATTGGCTCGATGAGATTATTGCGCTGATGGGGGCTTCTGGATACATGGCTGAGCTCACTCACGACTACCTATCGGTAATGCTGCAGTTCTTCGTGCTCTACTCGTTAGCTTGGGTTATGTCGTGTTTTGTGCGTAACGATACCAACCCAAAACTGGCGACTTATGCAATGTCGATTGGCGCTATAGTCAACCTCGTATTAGATTACTTCTTCGTCCTAAATTGGGGCTGGGGTATGAAAGGGGCCGCCTACGGCACAGCCATCGCACAGGGTGTCATCGCGTGTATTTTATTGAGTCACTTTGTACGCAAACAAGGCACCTTAACGCTGAGTCTAAAAGGCATTGGTTTTGATAAACTGCCAAGTATCCTGAAGATTGGCACTCCAACTTTCTTCATTGAAGTAACAGCAGCGATGACGATCTTGCTGTTCAACTATGTACTGTTAGATCAGTTTGGCGAGAACCACATAATCGCTTATGGTTTAACAGCCAACATCGGGGTCTTTGCTCTATTTGTGATGGTCGGTATTGCTCAAGCTTGTCAGCCTATCATTAGCTTTAATCATGGTGCGAACCAGCCAAATCGCATCGAAGAAATCTTCCGCTTAGGATTAAAAAGTGCGGTCGGCAGTGGCCTAGTATTTATGGGGATTGTGTATCTGTTCGCACCTCAAATCGCAGCGCTTTATCTAGGAGCTTCAAGTGATTTGATAGGGTTATCCGCGACCGCACTCACGTTCTTTTTCTTTGGTGTTCCACTAATGGGAATCAACTTAGTGATTGCTAACCTGTTTCAAGCGACTGCCAAACCAAAACAGGCAACACTAATATCTCTTGCCCGCGGTTTTGTGTTCGTAGCTTTGGGTATCATCATTCTGCCAAAGCTGTTCCCAGAACAAGGGATTTGGGCAAGTATTCTATTCGCGGAAACTCTAACGGCAATCGTCAGTTTTAGCATGTTACGCAGTTATAAGAAGCGCTTTGCTGACTCTTTAGAGCAACAAATCGTTTAGACGAGCGAACAGCAGAAACTAAAAAAGCTCCAATATCGCTATTGGAGCTTTTTATTTATCTCGCGTTAGGTGACCATGACATTAGCGCCAGCTAAACATTCGTACTTCGTTGCCCTCTTCTGGCTTCTTCGGAATATTCAAAGACAACGCCAAAGATACCGCCGCCATTGCTGCACCAATGTAGAACACAGTCGCAGGCGAAGAGAGCCAAATCACACCGAATACAACAGGAATAACGACTGCTGCAATATGGTTGATAGTGAAAGACACGCCCGCGGTGGAAGCCATATCAGCCGGATCGGCAATTTTCTGGAAGTAGGTTTTGATTGCTAGAGCGAGAGCAAAGAATAGATGATCGACCACGTACAATGCTGCCGCCCATTCTGCACTTTGCACCAAGCCGTAACCGACAAATACACCGATCAACCCCACATACTCGAAGATAAGCGCCTTACGCTCACCAACCACACCAATGAACTTACCGATACGCTTAGCAAACAAGAAGTTAAACAGATAGTTAATCAAGAACAGTAGAGTCACGTCTGCCGCCGAGTAACCGAACTTCTCTACCATCAAAAAGCCTGCAAATACCGTGAATATCTGTCTTCTGGCACCACTCATAAATGTCAGCGCGTAGTAAAGCCAGTAACGCTTTCTCAGCACCAACTTCTTATTTTGCTGGGTCTTCGTTTGAAATTCAGGGAAGCCAAAAGTCATCACCAGTACCAGAACAAAACCTAAGCCGCCAGTAATGCCATATACCCAAACGAAATCGAGCTTTAACTGCTCCAACATCACCCAGATAGAGCCGTAAGTAAGCAGAGATGCTAACGCACCAACCGAGATCATTTTACCTAGCATCTCTGGCGCTTCTTCTTTGCTCAGCCATTGTAGAGACAAAGATTGCTTGAGGGTTTCAAAATAATGAAAGCCTGTCGACATCAAAATGGTGGTAAACAAAAGGCCGGTAAGTGAAGGGAACAAGCCAGTGATCGCAGTACCTATAGTGAGCATTGCCAGCGATACCAACATGAAACGTTGTTCTCGGATGAAAGCCAGCACAAACACCACAGTAAAAGCTAAAAAGCCTGGAATTTCACGAACGCTTTGCAGTAAGCCGATATCGGCACCGTCAAAGTTCGCTTTCTCTATCACGAAATTGTTCAACAGAGCCATCCAGCTCGAAAAAGCGATAGGTACAACAATCGAAATCAATAATAAAAAGTTTTGCGGCGTTTTCCAGCTCGCCTTCGATGCACTCATAGCAGCCAAATCCTGAATGATAATGTTACATCATACTCTGCTTTTCTCTTGAGTCACAAATCATTAACACTTCTGGAGAAGTTAAAATGACACGACTTTTATCGTTTGCGTAGGGGAGCGAGAAAACAGCAATCGACGCCTTGAAATGATGAAACATTATGTTACATTTACACCCTACTTGATCACAACCAAGTGACGGGAATGACAACCCTGCGTAACACTCCTCTCTACTACGCGCATCCCAATATCAAAATTTCATTCTAAGCCTACCTGCACTTGCAGAGTTTTCGCTTCTGACTTTTATAATAATAACTCATTGGATTAACTATGTTTCCCATCTCTCATGAGGGGAAGTGGTTTCGATTTTTAATGGTATTCATATTCCTTGGTGCTGCCATGGAGACGGATATCTATCTACCCACATTTCCCGATATATTGAACGACTTCAACACTAACGCGGTTATGGTGCAGCGCATTCTGAGCTATAACTTTATCGGCATCTGTCTTGGTTCCTTACTCTATGGACCACTATCGGATCATTTTGGTCGCCGAAAGATACTAATGTTTGGTTTTAGCGTCTTTCTTGCTGCAAGTATCGGCTGTATTTATGCTTCGAGTATCGAGCAATTACTAGCATTTCGACTGCTTCAAGGCTTTGGCAGTTCGGCGTGTGTGATCGTTGGTACCGCAATGATCTTTGATCTGTTTGATGAAGAACCCGCCGCCAAACTGATTGCCGATCTCAACACGTTAGTGGTCAGCTTAATGGCTTTTGCACCTCTTATTGGCGGCTGGATAAGTCTCCATATGGGGTATAAAGCAAACTTTGTCTTTATCGCCATTTTAGTACTGCTTTCTGCGACCAAATGTTTCTTCTTCTTGCCTGAATCTTTGAGTAAAGATAAACGGAAGAAGGTCGCGCCAAAGCGAATAGCAAGCGACTACAAAACCCTATTGTCTTCGTCAGCCTTTTGGTACAACACGCTAGTGACGAGCTTAATTCTTGCCGCCTATATGATTTATGTTTCCAACATGTCGTTATTGTATATAGAGCAATTAGAAGTCAGCCCTGATCAGTTCCCGTTTTTCCAAATGGCAACACTGGGCACATTCGTCTTGGTGAGTTTGAACAACGCACGCTTAATCGACAGGTTTGGCATTGATAAATTAAAAAGTACTGGGCTTGGCTTAATATTTACCACCACGCTCATCTTTTTCTTATTGCCGTCTGAACAACTTAACTCACCATTCATCCTAACAGGGACGATGTGCTTGTTTTCAATAGGTGCAGGGTTATCGATTGGATTGTTCTTTGCGAAATCGATGCAAGTTTTTCCAGATCTAACAGGGATCGCAGCATCACTGGTGACAGCTATTCGTCTATTTATCGTTTCTGCAGCGATTGATTTAGGCAGTAATGCGTATGAAGGGACGTCGGAGTCAGTCATACATGTGATGACCGCTGTCGTTGTCTTTTTAGCGGCTATCTCCTCAGTCAATTACTGGCGTCAAAGCCGATTGAAACAGGCTGAGAATATGTAGCAAGTACCTGAGTAAAGAAGGGAGTTAGCCTCCCTTCTTTATTGGTTGAATGCCTTTAAAGGGCTTTATAAAAGGTTAACCACTCGCCTCGTTCTAAGCCGCTAACGTTCACTCCTGTGATGCCACTCGAGGTTATTGCGTTAGAAGGAGAGAATGAAAGGTTAACATTTTTGAATTTATCAGAGATGCTACTTTCCGTTCCTGTTTGAGAAAGAACGTAGCCCAAGTTAGTAGAGTTCCAACTTGAATTTCCACTGTCTTCCCATTTTTTGAAGAGTTCTTTTGTTGCCAGTTGGCTACCAACTTTAAGAGCCGGACCACTAATATTTCGGAATTGATAGTAATCCACCCCTGAAGAAGTCACTGCAATGACCTTATCCTCTAATACATACAAGAAGTTGATCGCGCTACTTATCAACGCCTGGTGTACAAGTACAGATCTCTTCATGTTATCCACGATATAGAGCGAATTCTCGGTTGTAATAGCGCTCACAATTCCATCCGCCGATGTCGCCATATGGCGAATGGCACCATCAACCGCTAGCCCTCCGAGCTCTTTTTGCTGTGCGGAGTTTGAAATCCACTCGAGCTTATTATCTTCCAAGCCCAATAGAATTTGCTGTTGGGCAACAATGTTCGCGGTTTTCAAATTGATCTTGTCAATCGTCATCTTAGTCGAGAGGTTTGCAGCATTCACAACTTCAGATGCAACATTACTGCTTAAAGGGTGGTTACCGTAGATAACCAATACTTCACTCTCATCATAAGAGGGGAAAATTTGTGGCGACGAGGCCTTAAGCGGATGACGCAAACTCTTCATGGCGAGCGTGTCGGCACTTAACAACTTGAGTTCTTGAGAACCTACTGAACTACTGGAGCCCTTAACCGCCAACAAGGAACCGCTTTGCAACAAGGGGAGTACCGACGCAAAATTATCATTCATACACGATTGATTTGCGGATGGGTCAACCGCTGGTGTAGGTTTAATAACCGGAGGAAGCTCACCACCACTTCGACTGCTATAAGTATCTATTGCGAAAGCTTTTTTCTCTGCATCGTTACTAGAACTGCTTAACCTTGCTAAAAATACGCCATTGGAACCTTGGTCATTACATACATCACTTGCTGTCGGTGAAACGTAAGCCGTCGGCTTATAAACCTTATAAGCTTGAACGCCATCTAATGCTGGTACCAATTGAACGATTTCGTTCGATTTTACCGCGACCTCGCCACCCCCAGACCCACTTCCGTGACCGTGATCGTCATCGTCATCGTC
>NZ_MCYD01001002.1:0-3026 GCF_002876325.1 Vibrio sp. 10N.261.52.A1 | reverse complement strand
AGCTTAAGGAGCTCAAGGTAGTCGCCATTCACTTAGCTATAGGTACAAAAAAGCCGGCAATTACGCCGGCTTGGAATTCTATACTGTTCGACTATTTAATATCGATGTGGTCAAAACCTTTGATAAGGTCATCAAGTGCTTTCATCTGCTTCAAGAACGGCTCTAGCTTGTCTAGAGGCAGTGCAGATGGACCATCACAGCGTGCTTGATCTGGGTTCGGGTGAGCTTCAATGAATAAACCAGCAATACCTGTCGCTAAGCCAGCTTTTGCAAGTTCAACCGTTTGCTCACGACGACCGCCAGATGCAGCACCTGAAGGGTCACGCATCTGTAGAGAGTGCGTCACGTCAAAGATGATTGGGCTGCCGTTTGAAGCTTTCTTCATTACGCCAAAACCAAGCATATCTACAACTAGGTTATCGTAACCCATGCAAGAGCCACGTTCACAAAGGATAATCTTGTCGTTGCCACATTCTGCGAATTTATCAACGATGTTACCAACCTGGTTCGGGCTCATGAACTGAGGCTTCTTCACGTTAATAACTGCGCCAGTCTTCGCCATCGCCTCAACAAGGTCCGTTTGACGAGCTAGAAATGCTGGAAGTTGAATAACATCAACCACATCAGCAACCGGCTGAGCTTGTGCTTCAGTGTGAACATCAGTGATGATCTTCACGCCAAAAGTATCTTTCAATTCTTGGAAGATCTTTAGACCTTCTTCCATACCTGGGCCACGGTATGAGTGAACTGAGCTACGGTTTGCCTTATCGAAAGACGCCTTAAATACATAAGGAATACCCAGCTTTTCAGTTACTTTCACGTAGTGCTCACAGATCTGCATTGCTAGATCGCGAGATTCAAGAACGTTCATGCCTGCAAATAGCGTAAATGGCTTGTCGTTAGCAATTGGCATATCGCCAATATGAACTGTTTTCTGTTCCATCATATTCTCTCTAAATAATTATTAATTAGTGAACAACCACGGTCTTTTCATTCATGACGTTCACTTGAGATTTCAGTAACTCAGATGCAGGGTCATCTGGGCATTGGTCGATAAAATATTGGTAATCCGTGGCTGCCACTTGGTGACAATCCAACTGCTGATAGATAAAGCCACGGTCGCGGATTTCATACGGGTCGTCAGGTACAAACGTTAATGCAAGGTCTGTACATTTCAATGCTAGCGTATAGCGCTCTTCTCTCAGTAACGCACTCTTTAATAGCGCTAACCACTTGCCAATGATTGTTGGATGGTCAGCCACTTCTAAATGCTCAGATTTAAGCTCAGCTAAAGGGCCATCATGGCCGATCAGCCACGCTCGCAGCGTTTGCTCACCAACGTATTCACCATTGTATGGATTGATATACACTGCTGCTTGGCCGTACCAAGTCACTTTAAGCAGAAATTGAGTCGGGAAAGAGACCCCCTCTACTGGAAAGCCTAGCTTGCGACCTAGAAAAAGAAAGATCGCGCCAAGACTGACAGGAATGCCTTTCTTACGCTCTAGCACTTTATCGATAAAAGCGTTCTCTGAAGAGAAATAAGCGTCTTTATCACCCGCAAAGCCCCATTCATAGAAGAATAATCGAATAAAGGACTCAAACTTCTGTTGCTCATCGGTTTCATGGACCAAAGCAAATTCAGCTTCTTTAAACAGTCTTGCCAGCTCTTGCTCAGCCCAACCGTCTTGAGTGTCTGGGTTAATCGCTTTATTTAAGATCAATGCACCTTCTGCTAATTCTAGCTGGTCAAAGTCTTCGTCAAAAAATTCGTACATAGGTAGTTAACCGAAATAGGAGATCATTAACCGAAAAATGTTGGCGTCTTCGTCATCGCAATTTTGCCAGCCATAGCTAACCAGCCAAGCGCACCGAAGAAAGAGAATACTCTCAATAGTTTATTTTTACCCAGTTTCAGCGCAAAGAAACCCAATGCGATGTATGCCATTACACACGTTAGCTTTTCTGTTAGCCATGGTGCCGCTGGGGTAAATGGAATAAAGCCAGTGATAAAAATCAAGCCAATACCCGATAGCAATAGCAACGAGTCGTTAATATGCGGGAAACGCTGCAAGAAAGGGTGCTTAAGCTTTGGTGAGTTCGCCATCATAAGAACGAAACGAATTGAAAGAAGTGACACGCTTATCGCAATCGTTAGTAGGTGAAAATGTTTTAAACCTTCGTACATGGTATTCCTTTATATTTTTATATGTGCTTTCGTTAATACGAGCGACATTGGACCCGTTGGTGCTCTGTATTTCTGCGTTAAATGCACTACTGAGTCAAATGTAATTTCGCGTTAAAGGTATCAATTTCGTAAGTTCGCCTTCTAGGATTACATGAGTGGCTAGCAACTACTAGCCCTAAGCAAACAACAACGAACTATGAGCAATAACGACCTAATGTCACTCGGTCATTACCGCCGTAATCTTTCTCTGTAACCACATCGAGATAACCTAGCGCTTGCATTATCTCACGTACAGCCAAGCCTTGGTCGTAACCGTGTTCAAATGCCAACCAACCCTCATTTTCTAAAAAGCCACGTGCGTTTTCAGAAATGTAGCGAATGTCAGCAAGCCCTTTCTCTTCAGCGACAAGCGCAGTAATCGGCTCAAAACGCACATCGCCTTGCGAGAGATGAGGGTCATCTTTCTCTATATAAGGTGGGTTAGAGACAATCAGAGAGAACTTAACCTCACCGCCATCAGAAACCAGATCGCTAAGCGGATCAAACCAACTACCATGCAAAAAAGTAGCATTGGTGATATTTAAGCGTTTCGCATTCTCTGTCGCGAGCGCTTGAGCTTCAGGACGAAGATCAATGCCCGTCACTGGTCGATTTGGCATCTCAGACGCCAACGCCAATGCAATAGCACCAGTACCTGTGCCTAAATCGAGAATCGCGCCTTGTTTGCCATAAGTTTTATCCAGCGCGACTTCGACCAAACGCTCGGTATCCGGACGAGGAATTAAAGTAGATGGCGAAACTTTTAACGGCAGCGACCAAAACTCACGCTCACCGACAA
>NZ_MCYD01001001.1:0-3252 GCF_002876325.1 Vibrio sp. 10N.261.52.A1 | reverse complement strand
GAGATACACAAAGCGCTTAATGATTACCAACAAGCGTTTATCTATTATCAACGATATTCATCCATTCAGATGGAAGCGCGAGATACAGACAATCGGCTCGCACTCGAGGCGCTCGATATTGCCCATACCAAATATGAACAAGAACTAGAGAGCTCCTTATTGCTTCACCAAGCGAACATTGACCGCCTTCATATCGAGAAAATGGAGCGCCAACGCTGGGTTTACAACATCATTGTGATTCTATTGTTGTGTGGTGCGAGTTTTATGGTGTTCGCGAATAAAACAATTCGCTCAAAAGCTGCGATTGACGCTATGACCAAAGCGTACAACAGAACTGAAATCATAAGACGAATTAAACGGGTCAAGCGTTCTCAAGAAACAAATAAGCAACATGTTCTAATCTTATTAGACTTAGATAAGTTTAAGAAAATCAATGATGAACATGGTCACCCAACTGGAGACAGAGCACTCGTCCACATTAGCAGACAAATCAGAAAGCACTTGATGAGTGGAGAGTTGTTTGGTCGTTTAGGTGGTGAAGAGTTTGTAATAATGCTGACAGACACCACTCCATCGGAAGTAAGAGAACGAGTCGAAGAGTTACACTATGTAATCTCAAGCACCGTTTTTCTATCAGAAAGTAAAAAGCCACTTAATGTAACTGCGAGTTTTGCTTACTTAGCAACCTCAAACGCATTAAGTGACTTCGATGAGCTCTATTCAGTGCTTGACCAAGCTCTATATCAGGCAAAAAGTAACGGCCGAAACTGCATTATTGATGCGTATAACGACCCCATTGACCTGCCTGAGATTATTTATTCTCAGCCTGCTTACGAACCAGTTCAGCCATAATAGATTCGCGATCACCTAGGTAGTCATTGAGGCCAACTTTTCTCAGTTCACATGCCGGGCAATCGCCACAGCCATCGCCGATGATGCCGTTGTAACAAGTCAGGGTTTTATTACGCACAAGCTCAAGTGCTGAGTATTGATCAGCCAAGGCCCAAGTTTCAGCCTTGTTTAGCCACATTAATGGCGTTTTAATATCCAGCTGCTTGTCCATACCTTGAACTAACGCAGAGTTCATCGCTTTTACGAAGTCATTACGACAATCAGGGTAACCAGAGAAATCCGTTTCACATACACCAGTAATCACCGTTTCTGCGCCGATTTGATATGCGTAAATACCAGCAAGCGTTAAGAACAGAATGTTACGACCAGGGACAAACGAATTCGGTAAACCGTTCTCTTGCAGTTCATGAGAAACAGGAATATCGTCACGAGTTAAAGAGCTGATAGCTAGCTCGTTTAAAAGAGTTACATCCATCACTTTGTGCGCTTTCACGCCTAACTCTTTAGCTAGTGATTCAGCAACTTCAATCTCGAGTTTATGACGCTGACCATAGTCAAACGTAATCGCATGAACTTCATCATACTCTTTTAATGCTTGAACTAAACACGTGGTTGAGTCTTGACCACCACTGAATACTACTACTGCTTTTTTCATTTCCATTCCTACCTAAAACTGACGAACTTTCTACAACGGGTAAGCACTCTACAAAGTCACAAACTATGCGATGCTCAAGTACTTATGAGTTTGAATTGATAAGCGCCAATTGCGCTCAATGCAGGTATCAATACAAAGCTTCGTCGCACGATCTTTTTGGCTAATTGGTTGTAGAGCAATCACAGTATCATCAGATACTTCTGCTCGTTCCAGTAAACCATCAAGTTGCTCGATGTCCTTACCTGTTCCTACTGGGTGCTTAATTTCGTTAGCACGCTGCAAAGCACTGTCTAAGATTTCCAGTTTCGCTTTCATTGCCACCTTAGGTGACACCGTAACCCAAGTATCAGGTGTGGCTTTTACTTCTGATGTACCGCTAGTCTCAATTTGGCAGCGACAGCCGTGTTTCTCAAATGCTTCAGTAAGAGGGACAAGATCATATATACATGGCTCACCACCTGTAATCACAATGTGTTTCGCAGTGTAGCCTTGCTTAATGTATTCATTCACGATTCCTTGAGCATCAATAGAAGACCAAGTCGGTGAATCCTCTGTCTTAACCATGATATCACCAAGGCTAGTCTCGTCTTCTGGCAAAGCTTCCCATGTCTGTTTGGTATCACACCAAGAACAGCCTACAGGGCAAATTTGCAAACGAACAAAAACAGCAGGAACGCCGGTAAACACGCCCTCACCCTGGATGGTTTCAAACATTTCGTTAATCTTGTACAACTTTCCCTCAGCTCAATCATTTGATGAAATTAATCAACCGCAGACCTTAAAGCACTTGCCTCTTTTGGTCAAACAAATGAGTACTGATAAATCACTTGATCAAAGCCCTAGCCTAGCGTTTCAAGTTCCCTTATCCTTTCGCCCATTAGATTTCGTTAGCTTTTTATTTTTAGTAAGGAACAACATGTACAAACTGATCGCTCTTGATATGGACGGTACGCTGCTCAACAGTGACAAAGTAATTTCTCAAGAGAACAAAGAAGCAATTGCCAAGGCTCGTGCTGCAGGTGTGAAGGTCGTTCTAGCTTCTGGCCGCCCTTTAGAAGGTATGCAGAGTAAACTCGATGAGCTTTCAATTAACGGCGAGGATGACTTTGTACTCTTCTACAATGGCTCTATGGTTCAGAATGTATCAACAAAAGAGATCATTCATAGCGAGATCAGCAATGGTAAGGCGGCAAAAGAAATCGCAGCACTTGCCGAGCAGCTTGGTGGTTATGTCCATGCGTTCAGCAAAGTTCATGGTTTAATTACACCTGAGAACAACGAATACACCGGCATTGAAGCACGCATCAACGGCTTAGAGATTAACGAGTTCGATTTTTCTCGGTTGGAAGACGACCACGAAATCATTAAAACCATGATTGTTGCTGAGCCAACAAAACTGACAGACATCATCAGTAAATTGCCACAAGAGCTTAAGAATCAGTTTACTATTGTTCAGAGCGCACCTTTCTTCTTAGAGTTCCTAAATCCGAACTCAAACAAAGGTGTCGGTATTGAAGCCATTGCCAAACACTTAGGCATTACAGCCGAAGAAGTGATCTGTATGGGCGATGCTGAAAATGACCACCATATGCTGGAATACGCGGGCCTTGGCATTGCAATGGACAACGCGATGGAAGAAACCAAGAAAATCGCTGATCATATCACCGCAAGCAACGACGACCATGGTGTAGCGGTCGCGATTGAAAAGTTCATCTTCAACTCTTAACGATTAGATGCCATATCAT
>NZ_MCYD01001000.1:0-720 GCF_002876325.1 Vibrio sp. 10N.261.52.A1 | reverse complement strand
CATGATTAGACGGGCATTATACCCAATCTAACGTTTGCTTCCAGAGAAAAAGCAAACGTTTGCTAAATCTGCTAATCAAATAAAAACCCCTGCCTAACTATCCACCAAATTTAAGGCGAATCGTAGGGCAGGGGAAGGCAGTATATTTGGACTATATTACTGAGCTATCTAGTTGAGCGATGTTGCTTAGTGAATGCGCTCTGAGTTCGCATCCATGAAGAAAACTTCACACTGGAAACGCATACCTAATGTTCTTAAGTATTGTTGGCTAAATTGATCAATTGACGCGCTAGCAACGATCGCACTCGCATTCTTAGAGCGGATCGCTTTCTCTACTGTTTCAGCTTCGGTCATTTGGTGAGAAGCTTTCATATGAATAACGCGGTCGCAGCATACGTTATGTTTCTGCAGTTGCTTAGCGGATGGTCTTGGTGTTTGAGCCGTAAATAGCAGCCATTGATGTTGATTGGACAGCAACGCCATTTTTGCAAATAACGCTTCATCAGATGAATGATGAGCTGAGCGAGAAGCTGATGCAAATGCGCCGTGAATTAGCGGGCTAGAGTGTTGTGCTTTAACGTGTGCTTGAATCATTTTGCTGTCCTTATATACATGCTGTATGTGTATACAGTAGTTTTTGTTGCTTATAAGATCAAGCGTTTTTTGCGGGATTATTGGACGATTTCTTATGTTGAAATGAGCTTTTGTTATCTAATACAT
>NZ_MCYD01000999.1:0-10590 GCF_002876325.1 Vibrio sp. 10N.261.52.A1 | reverse complement strand
AATCTATGTTATAAAAATATTTATAGATATGGATGATCACCAATGTATAGAGCCTCCCTTGTCCTATTGACAGCCTTAGCTGGGTTGTCTGGGTGTGGTAAGGAGCTTCCTCCCGTACCTGAACCTGAATCTAGACCCGCCAAACTCTTCACTGTCTCCGTCGGTAACAATGCTTTTGAGCGTAATTTCCCTGCTACAACTGAAGCCGGTGATAGAGCGGTACTCGCATTCCGTGTTCCTGGATTATTACAGAGCATCGACGTGACCGCAGGTCAGCATGTGTCGAAAGGCGATAAACTCGCCATGCTAAACCCTGATGAATATCAACTGCTAGAGAAGCAAGCAAAAGCGAACTTTCAGCTTGCCGATGTTCAGTACCAACGTGCGATCAAACTGCGTAAAGACCGCGTAGTGTCAGAGCAAGATTTCGATCAAGCGAAAGCGAACCATAACTCAGCTCGCGCGATGCTTAATCAAGCGAATGCGAATCTTCGCTACACCACTTTAGTTGCCCCTTATGATGGCACCATTTCCATTATTCCAGCTGAAAATCATGAGTATATTGCCGCTAAAGAAGGCGTCATGAATATTCAAACCAATCAGATTCTTAAAGTCGTTTTCTTATTGCCCGACCAACTTATTACGCGCTTTTCTTCTGGGTTTGAAACCGATGCGACCATGGTATTTGATGCGTTTCCTGAGAACTCCTACGTACTGACGTTCCAAGAGGTTGATACGGAAGCTGACCCTAAAACGGGTTCATATAAAGTCACCATGGTGATGGAAAGGCCAACCGATATCGGCATCTTGCCAGGCATGTCTGGTACCGTGAATCTGGTGTCAGCTCAAGCAGCTGCAACCAAAATCCCGACCTCTGCAATGATGACTGATGGCGATGATGTCTCAGTTTGGCGAGTGAATAGTGATGGTATCGTTGAAAAAGTGGCGATTGTGATTGATGAAAAACGTCACATTGTCTCTGGCTTAAACGATGGCGACCGCATTGTAACTTCTGGTGTGAATGGCCTTGAATCCGGGATTAAGGTTCGAGAGTGGATCAAGGAAAGGGGGCTATAACATGAGTGCATTTAAATTGGCGACAGGACTGTCATGTTTAGCTTTGTTGACCGCTTGTGGAGAAAAGCCTCAAGTCGAAGCCGAGAACATTCCATTAGTTAAAGCGATTGAGATTTCAGTATTAGATTTCAATGACAAACTCTATTTCCCAGCCGTTGCCAATGCGGCGGAAAAAGCACATCTGAGTTTTCGTGTGGCGGGTGAGATATATAGGCTCGATGTTAAAGAAGGCGAACGAGTTGAAGCTGGAGATGTGATTGCTGAGCTTGATCCAACGGACTATCAATTGGACGTCGATAATGCCCAAGCTCGATATACAGTGGTGAACAGCCAGTTCAGGCGTTCAAAACCTCTAGTGAAAAAGGGCTTACTCGCGAAGTCTCAGTTTGATGAGATTGCCGCTCAACGTCAGATTGCCTACGCCGAGTTAGAACTGGCGAAGCTTCGCTTGTCTTTCACTAAGCTCAAAGCTCCCGTTGATGGCATCATTTCCCGTGTCAGTGTCGACCAATTTGAAAACATTCAAGTAGGTCAGCAAATCGTGAATATTCACAGCGTTGAGGATGTTGAGGTCGTGATTCAGCTACCTGATCAAATCTACGTGAATCAACCTAGCGAAACCATCCTTGAAAATGTGACGGCCTTGGTGCGAGTTCCAAGCGGTAATGAGTACCCAGCTGGCATTAAAGAGTTCACAACAGAGCCAGATCCAAGCACCGGAACCTTTACCGTGACCTTGGCACTACCGATGCCCGAAGACGATCTGATTTTGGACGGTATGGCGGTCGACGTGACCTCACATGGTCGAGATATTGGCTTAGAACTGAAAGCCGGTGTTTTAGTGCCTATTGAGGCGGTATTCAATGCTGACGGCGATGAACTGACTCGTAAGAACTCATTCGTTTGGGTCATTAATGACGACAACACAGTTTCAAAGCAGAAAGTGGTATTAGGCAAAGCCAACCAGAAAACGTTGCAAATAATCAAAGGATTAGAGATGGGGCAACATATAGTTGTAGCGGGCGTATCGCGATTGCGAGATGGGATGACAGTGGAAGTATTATCTCAGGAGGCGAACAATGAGTGAAGCAAATAACAAGCCCCAGAATGACGCTCAACAGGGTGACGACCAGATCACGGGTGTAGCGGCTTACTTTATTCGCAATAAAGTTATCAGTTGGATGCTCTCGTTGATCTTCCTGATTGGTGGTGTGTCTGCCTTCTTTGGTTTGGGTCGTTTAGAAGACCCGGCCTTTACCATCAAAGATGCGATGGTTGTCACCTCTTACCCAGGTGCGACACCGCAGCAAGTGGAAGAGGAAGTCACTTATCCACTAGAGAAAGCGATTCAACAACTTACTTACGTCGACGAGGTTAACTCTATCTCTAGCCGTGGCCTGTCTCAGGTTACGGTAACGATGAAGAACAACTATGGCCCAGACGACCTGCCGCAGATTTGGGATGAACTTCGTCGAAAAGTGAATGACTTGAAAGTGTCACTGCCGCCTGGTGTGAACGACCCGCAAGTTATTGATGATTTTGGTGATGTTTACGGTATTTTGCTCGCAGTAACCGGTGATGGCTACAGCTATAAAGAACTGTTGGACTATATCGATTATTTAAGGCGTGAGCTGGAACTGGTTGATGGGGTCAGTAAAGTTTCTGTTTCTGGTCAGCAGCAAGAGCAAGTGTTCATTGAAATCTCGATGAAACGGATCAGCTCTTTGGGTATCTCGCCAAACACGGTATTTAACCTTTTATCGACTCAAAACATTGTTTCCAGTGCGGGTGCGGTGAGAATTGGTGATGAGTACATTCGTATCCATCCTACCGGCGAGTTCCAGAATGTAGAGCAATTGGGTGATTTGATCCTAACCGAAGGTGGCGCTCAAGGCCTTATCTACCTAAAAGATGTGGCAGAGGTAACCCGTGGTTATGTTGAAGTACCGACTAACATTATCGGTTACAACGGCAAACTAGCACTCAACCTGGGTGTGTCCTTTGCTCAAGGTGTAAACGTGGTTGCGGTGGGTGAGGCGTTTGACCGCAGGCTTGCTGAACTGAAATACCAACAGCCGGTTGGCATCGATATTTCAGAGGTTTATAACCAACCTAAAGAAGTAGATAAATCAGTAAGCGGCTTTGTGGTGAGCTTGGGGCAGGCGGTTGCGATTGTAATCGTAGTGCTACTGTTCTTCATGGGGCTACGTTCCGGTCTGTTGATTGGTTTGATACTGCTCCTGACCGTGTTTGGTACCTTCATTTTCATGCAGTACTTCAAAATCGACCTTCAACGTATCTCACTAGGTGCATTGGTTATCGCACTGGGGATGCTGGTGGATAACGCCATAGTGGTAGTCGAAGGGATATTGATCGGCACGCAGAAGGGACGAACCCGGATGCAGGCCGCCACTGATATCGTCACTCAGACGAAATGGCCATTGCTGGGTGCAACGGTTATCGCGGTAACGGCATTTGCGCCTATTGGTTTGTCTGAAGATTCGACGGGTGAGTACTGTGGCACCTTGTTCACGGTTCTACTTATCTCGCTAATGTTGAGCTGGTTTACGGCTATCTCAATTACGCCATTCTTTGCTGATATCTTCTTTAAAGGTCAGAAGGTCGATGCAGACAATGAAGGTAAAGATCCGTACAACGGGATGGTTTTTGTTGTCTACAAAAACTTCCTAGAATTCTGTATGAAGCGTGCGTGGCTAACCATGATTGTTCTGGTTATTGGTCTAGGTGCGAGTGTTTACGGTTTTGGCTTCGTAAAACAAGCTTTCTTCCCGTCATCGACAACACCGATGTTCCAAGTTGATGTTTGGATGCCGGAAGGGACCGATATTCGAGCGACCAACACTAAGCTTAAAGTGCTTGAAAGCTGGTTAGCAGAACAGGACGAAGTAGAACACATCACGACGACTGCAGGTAAAGGCTTACAACGTTTCATGCTGACTTACGCACCAGAGAAAAGTTATAGCGCTTACGGTGAGATAACGGTTCGTGTTAAGAGCTACGAAGTGCTTGAAGGGCTAATGAAGCGCTTCCGTGACCATGTTAATGGTCAGTTCCCTGAGATCGACTACAAGCTAAAACAGATTGAGTTAGGCCCTGGTGGCGGTGCGAAAATTGAAGCTCGTATTGTAGGCTCTGATCCAACGGTATTACGTTCAATCGCAGCACAAGTGATGGATGTAATGCGTGCTGATAGCGGTGCATTTAACGTTCGCCACGACTGGCGTGAAAGAACTAAGGTGCTAGAGCCTCAGTTCAATGAAAGCCAAGCTCGTCGTTACGGTATCACCAAGTCTGATGTTGATGATTTCCTCGCGATGTCTTTCTCTGGTAAGTCGATTGGTGTGTATCGTGATGGTACAACGCTGATGCCGATTGTGGCTCGTTTACCGGAAGATGAGCGTGTGGATATTCGTAACATCGAAGGTATGAAGATCTGGAGCCCTGCGTTAAGTGAATATATCCCGCTGCAACAAGTGACTTTAGGTTACGAGTTGGAATGGGAAGATCCCCTGATCATCCGTAAGAACCGTAAGCGTATGCTGACAGTCATGGCGGATCCAGACCTACTGGGCGAAGAAACTGCTTCTACGCTACAGAAGCGTTTACAGCCACAAATTGAAGCGATTGAGATGCCACCTGGTTATTCTCTGGAGTGGGGGGGGGAGTATGAGTCGTCTGCGGATGCGCAGGCATCACTCTTCACAACCATGCCTCTTGGCTACTTGTTCATGTTCTTGATCACTGTGTTCCTGTTTAACTCAGTAAAAGAGCCGCTGATCGTGTGGTTAACGGTACCACTGGCTTTAATTGGTGTGACGACAGGCTTGCTGGCCTTAAACACCCCATTTGGTTTTATGGCTCTGTTAGGCTTCTTGAGTCTATCCGGGATGCTTTTGAAGAACGGTATCGTATTGCTTGACCAGATCGAGATTGAGATGAAGTCAGGTAAGGATCCTTATGTTGCTGTTGTTGATGCTGCACTAAGCCGTGTTCGTCCTGTATGTATGGCAGCGATTACGACGATTCTAGGTATGATTCCACTATTGCCTGATATCTTCTTCAAACCAATGGCGGTAACCATTATGTTTGGTTTGGGTTTTGCGACGGTACTGACGCTTATCGTTGTACCGGTACTGTACCGCCTGTTCCATAAGATTGACGTAGCATAACGCCAATTTACCTTTGAAATAATGCCCCTAACTGGGGCATTATTTTTATGTACTTTTATACCAATCGTAGTAAATAACTGGTCATCCTAGCTGGTTAAAACGCTCAATAACTGCGTTAGAAATTTTGATTGTAGAATAACTACTTATCGGAAATTTCGGCCTTGTTCTTAAGCCTTTTTCTTGCGCTATTTATGATCACTTACTTACTGTGATTGGTATTACTTAAGTGAGATTATCGAAATGGAAGCGAATGCTGCGGAGAGAACTTGTGCATGGGCACTTAAACATGAACTTGAAAGGGTGTACCACGACACGGAATGGGGCGTGCCTGTCTATGATGATCAAGTGTTGTTTGAATTCATGACTCTAGAGGGAGCTCAAGCGGGTCTGAGTTGGATTACTATACTGAAAAAACGAGAAGGCTATCGCGCGGCATTTGAGAACTACGACTTACACAAATTAGCCGAACTCAATGAAGACAATGTACCCAATATCATTGAAAACTATGATGTGGTTAAACATAAGGGCAAGATTGCTTCCGTGTACAACAATGCTCGTGCAGCGCTGGAACTTCAAAAAGAGTTCGGCTCTTTATCGAATGCCTTATGGCAATTTGTCGATAACAAAGTGATCGATAATCAGTGGACAGAGATGTCACAAGTCCCTGCTTCTACTGAGCAATCTAAAGCCATGAGTAAGTTTTTAAAAAAGAGAGGCTTTAAGTTTGTAGGTGAAACAATCTGTTACGCGTTCATGCAAGCTACCGGTATGGTTAATGACCATATGGTGTGTTGTCCTTACAAATAAAAGTATTATTTAGCGTCGCGAAATAATTGCTCGAAAATTGGAAAATTCACTAGCCATTTATAAACTATTCAATATTATATGCGACCGAGTTTAAAGATAGAAAACGATAGTGAAACAACAAAACTACCAAATATGTGATGCTAGTTATGATCCCTTGCTTAGGCAGTTTGTGCGTGAAGATGGACACGTAGAAACTATCGCGCCACTTGAAGGTAAGGTATTCCTATTCTTGCTTGAAAATGTTGGCGAGTGCATCGAACGAGGTCTGATATTTGATAGATGCTGGGGCAATGTGATTGTCTCGGAACAAGCGCTTACCAATGTAATTTCAAAGATCAGAAAAACACTATCTAGGGTAACCTGTGGCTGCGCAACGATTCGCACTGTCAGTAAAACCGGCTATTCTCTTGAAATCGACGAGTCGAAAAAGACAAGTTCAAAAAAACAAGCTACGCCTCAAGCAGACCTTGGTGAAGCCCAGTCTGCATCTGTGGCGAGTATGATAGCAAAGTCTGCTATTAAAGAAGTGTCGATTGCACCAGCAAATAAACCATCCACGGCAAGCCAAGAGCCTGCAGAGAATTCCTCGACTATCATTTCGGACCCTATAACTTCAAATCAAGCGTACGGTTCGGTTGTACCTGGCTTATCAAGTATTACTAGCAATAAACACGCTATTAAAGCTGGTTATATAGTCGCACTTATTTGTGTTCTCGTTACAGCGTTCAACCTATTTCAAACTTACTACAAGCCAACGCCTTACTTTATTGATAAGTCGGAATATCGTGATAGTTACACAGACAATACTAACCACTATTTTTTCCATATTGTTCATGGAGATTCCTATTCGCTACCAGCGATAACAGAAAAGCTGACCAGTGTGATACCTAGTCACTGCAACGTGGATGTGTTTGTTCGTATTTATCCATCTGTCGACCAACCAGAGAGCGATGCTTTGTACATGTTAGTTCAAAGGAAGGATGGCGAGGCTCTCAATTACGGGGCGACGATTTTCAATGTAGAGACGTCTTTTGACTCATTTGCCGCTCATATGGAAAAGAGGAGCTACTTTTGCGATTAATTGGCTTACTCATTTTATTGGTAATAGCTTCGGCGAGCTTTTTTCTAGACCAAAATGCACTGGCGGGCACTCGATGGCATTGTAAAACGCTAAAAACGGATTTCTTATCTCAGGCATATCAACCTTATCAATCGCTTTATGAGCGTATGAGCATTACTTTTCAGTCTGACCAAACTTTTAGCATGAGAGAGTTTGTGACGATCACTGAGAAAGACGGCACCGAAGGCACAATGGAAAACCTTTATTCTGGTTACTATGGTTTGGACGGGGATCATTTGTCGATGAGCATTATTGACGTGAGAACCGCCACTCCGTTTCATGATCCGATCATTAACCAGGAATACAGTGAGTACAAAGGAGTGACCATTGATTACTCGATTTTAGAGCAGGAGCAGTCCCTATATCTGTTTAATGAACACCGCTCTGAAATCTTTAATTGGACATGCTACCAAGTTCAATAATGAATTACGAAGCACTGTGCGTTAGTTGTGGAGTTATAGGCTGCTGATGCGCGGAACTGAAAAAGGCAGGAATATCCTGCCTTTTTTGTATGTTGAATATACCGTTTCTAGCTAAACCAGAGCGCTGTAGCGATCTAATCCTGCCTCTAGATCTGCAATCAAATCATCAACATCTTCTAAGCCGATATGTACGCGAATTAAAGTACCGTCGAAGTTTGGATTCGCTACTGTTCTTAGGCTGTTAAAGCTGCTCGGCTCGTTCGCTAGAATTAAGCTCTCAAATCCACCCCATGAGTAACCCATGCTGAAGTGTTTCATACCATCAAGCAGCGCCGTGGTTGCTTGTGTATTCGAATTCTTTAGCACAAACGAGAACAGGCCATTACCACCGGTGAAGTCTCGTTTAAAGAATTCATGACCTGGGCATGATTCAAGAGCAGGGTGACGAACGTGGTCTACTTCAGGTCGAGTTTCTAACCACTTCGCGACTTTTAAACTGCTATCCGCATGTTGGCGTAGTCGTACATCTAGGGTACGAATGCCGCGCAGGCCAAGGTATGCGTCATCTGGTGAAACACATTGTCCCATCAAGTAGCTTTGCTCTCTTAGTTGATCCCAGTACTTCTCGTTGGCAACGGCAGTTCCTAACATCACATCAGAGTGACCGACGATGTATTTAGTCGCCGCTTGAATTGAGATATCAACACCAAAATCAAATGGAGAGAAATTAACACCAGCAGCCCACGTGTTGTCTAACATCACGATGATGTCATGCTCGTGAGCAATACGCGCGAGTGTAGGGACATCCTGAACTTCCATGGTGATTGAACCCGGAGACTCGGTAAATAACACCTTGGTATTTGGCTTGATAAGCTCTTTGATGCCTTCGCCAATTGTTGGTTCGTAGTAGGTGGTTTCTACGCCCATCTTTTTCATGATGGTGTCACAGAAATCGCGAGTTGGCTCGTAGCAAGTGTCAACCATCAGAATATGGTCGCCTGTTTCTACAAAAGAAAGGATCGCATTAGAGATAGCTGCCGTTCCACAAGGGTAGAGTGCACAGCCTGCGCCGCCTTCCACTTCAACCATCGCATCTTGGAAGGCAAAATGAGTGTTAGTTCCACGACGTCCGTAAAAAAGGGTCTTGTTAGCGCGGTTAATCGTAGCTTTACGCTTCTCTTCTACTGAGTTAAATACGACAGTTGAAGCGCGTTGTACTGGTGGGTTAACAACACCATTGGTCCACTTCTTATCACGACCGGCTGTGATCAGTTTAGTGGTTTTGTTCTCGGACATGCTGTGAATTCCTTATCAATCGGTTATGTCCTATTTAAAACATGCCAAGAGTATTCAAAGCAAGAGCGGAGCGGGGTTTTTTACGCTTTTCTTACGATTTTTAATCTTTCACTCAGTAAAGAGCGAAAGATTAAAATGATCGATGGGAAACGGCGAGCTATTACAGCTCACCGCTTAAATTACAGAAGAGGATTGAATAGATAGAACAGTCTTTCAAAGAAGCGGTTGCGTAAACTTCTTTGCTCCCATTGCTCTAACTCAACTGAGTGGGATGAATCGATGTAAGATTTCTGCAGTTCAGAGAGGTTCTGAGTGAAATGTACATCATCCACCGCGAGCGTCACTTCGAAGTTGAGCCATAAACTGCGCATGTCGATATTGACCGTTCCAATCAAGCAGAACTCTTCATCAATGACTACTGACTTGGTATGAAGAAGGCCACCATAGAATTCGTAGATCTTAACTCCGGCTTCTAGTAATTCGGTATAGAAAGCGCGAGAGGCCCATTTCACCATTAACGAATCATTGTTATGAGGAATGATGAGTTCGACTTTGACACCGCGTTGAGCCGTCATCTTAAGTGTTTCTAATAAGTCCGCACTCGGCACAAAATAAGGGGTCGTAATACGCACGGTATGGTTAGCCTGATTAATCGCAATAGTCAGAACCTGTAGGATCAAATACTCCGGCATACCTGGGCCCGACGGTACCACTTGTACGGGATGATGCGTCACCGCTTCTTCTACAGAACATTCAGGCAGTTCAGGCAGAATGCGATCTCCGGTTTCTACTTCCCAGTCCCAACCATGGATTGCAGAGAGTACGTTAACGGTTGGGCCTGTCACACGGACCATGACATCAATCCACTGACCGACTCCTGAGCTTTGTTTGAAATGAGCAGGGTCGACCATGTTCATCGAGCCTGTGTAGGCAATAGTCTCATCTATCACGATGATCTTACGGTGCTGCCTTAGATCAAGGCGTCGCAAGAAAATACGCCAAGGGCTTACTTCCAGCGCTTGTATAACCTGCACACCGGCATCTTCCATCATTGGTAGCCAATGGCTTTTGAAAAAGCGTGGACTACCCGCTGAATCGAGCAAAACTTTAACATCTACGCCGCGTTTTGCTGCGCCAATCAGAGCAGAGGCCACTGAATCTGTTAGGCCGCCTGGATGCCAAATATAGAAAACCATCTTAATACTGGTTTGGGCATTTTCTATATCTTCGATAATTGCGTGTAGGATCTCGTTTGGTGAAGATTGCAGAGATAGAGTGTTTCCACTGAGCGCAGGAATGCCCATTCGATTGTTACAAAGCTCGTCAATCTTATGGATAGGGGAGCCGACTTTCCCTGGTTGGTGAAGTTGGCAATCGTTTAGTTGACGGAACCAATCTCCGAAGGGAGTAAACATGCGATGTGCGCGCTCAGCCCTTTTTCTACCGAGGTTCAGTTCACCAAAAAGGAAGTAACAAGCCACACCTACAATTGGGATAATGTAGATAACCATAAGCCAGGCGAGAGAAACGCTGACAGAGCGTCGTTTTAGTACAACGCGCAGTGTTACACCGGCTACAAGGACCCAGTACAAAGCGACAGAGGCTAAAGTTAAAAAATGGTAGAGCTTTTCCACATTGAATACTCGAAAAAAGAGACACTTAGATAGTAATGCTATTT
>NZ_MCYD01000998.1:0-4481 GCF_002876325.1 Vibrio sp. 10N.261.52.A1 | reverse complement strand
ACTGATTCGAGATCCTGAAGTTCGCTGCATTATGTCTACAATTGGCGGCAATAATAGCAACTCGCTATTACCGTATATTGATTATGAGGCACTCAAAAACGATCCAAAGATCATCATCGGTTATTCAGACGTAACCGCATTGCTATTGGCGATTCATGCCCAAACTGGCTTAGTAACGTTTTATGGCCCGGCACTTGTTGCTTCATTTGGTGAGTTTCCGCCGCTGGTTGATCAAACGTTCCAATCATTTAGTGAGTTGTTGTGTGAGAGTACAAGTCAACATCAATACACCATGCCCGAGGTATGGACGGATATCAAACATGATTGGGAAACTCAGAACTGCGCGAAACCAGTCTATGACAATGAATGGAAGTTTATCGGCAAAGGAAAAGTTAGTGGCCGAGTGATTGGTGGTAACTTGAGTACGATGGCTGGGATATGGGGTAGCCAATATATGCCCGAAATTCTCGATGGCGATATTCTCCTTATCGAGGACTCGTTGAAGGGTATTGAGAGCGTAGAGCGCTCTTTTGCGCACCTGTTGGCTTGCGGGGTGTTTGATAAGGTGGGCGCTATCATCTTAGGTAAGCATGAGTTATTCGACAATAAAGGGACCGGACGAACACCACTCGATGTGCTTCTTGAAGTGTTAAACGGTAAAAACGTCACGATATTGTATGGATTTGATAGCTGCCACACTCATCCAATGTTAGTCACGCCAATTGGCGTTCAAGGGAGTATCGACTTTGATAATCAGACCTTTGAGCTGCAGGGACCTTGGGTAAAGATACCTAGCGAAAGGTGATCCTCTCAGCAAACTCAGTTTATAAACCTGTCTATACTGAGTTAGGTTACGCCACGACGTTAGATGGCGCTATGAATGTAAGTTTGATTAGGTTAAATCTCAGAGGTGACGATGAAAAAATTACTACCACTATGCGCCATTCTACTTTCTGCATCCTTTTCAGTTGCCGCTTCCGACGGTTTGATAAAGTACCAAAGTAATTACTCAGTGAAAGAGACGGCAGACCGTTTTGAAGAAATAGCCAAAAGCAAAGGTTTAACCTTGTTTGCGAGAATCGACCATCAGAAAAACGCGAGTAAGGTCGATCTTGAATTAAGACCAACGGAAGTCATCATCTTTGGTAACCCGAAAGTAGGGACACCATTAATGCAATGCGCTCAAGAAGTCGCGATAGATTTACCCCAGAAGGTGTTAGTCACGGAGGATTCTAATAAGAAAGTATGGTTGTCTTACAACGATCCTAATTACTTGGTAGAGCGTCACGCGATAAATGGCTGTGACGAGGTGATTAAGAAGATTTCAGGTGTGCTTAGTAAGTTGTCTGAGGCGACGGTTGCTAAAGCGAAATCTTGATTAGGTCGCGCTTAGAACTACGTGCGAAAGAGCAAGAGGTTCACCTCATCAGAAGTGTGAGCGAGTTAAACAGCTTTGTGCGTAAGCAAGTAACTGGCCGAGCGATTTTTCATGGTCGCCATATTTGTTATATGCATCTTTGATTCTATAAAATGTCTTGAGATTAACTGAAGCTATGTCATATTCGTATCTCTTAAGTCTCTGTTATCAATAGGATTGTAGATACGATGTATGGAAGTGAACAAACGCGAGCATTTTGTTGTAATTGCAAAGCGCTAACATTACACAAATACACCTTGTTCAGTAGCCAAGCGCAAAAAGCGCCACAAGATGAGAAGAAACCAGGCTTGCTGATGCAAATTTTGTCTGGGCTTATTTCCAATGGTGCAACGGGTGATTACAAATGCACTCGATGCGGTACCTACCTAGAGACGCCGGACCATCTAGATTGATGAAGGGTTTGGATAAATAAAAACGGGAAGATCTCAGCGATCTTCCCGTTGTATTTCGTTTTGCTATTGGCAATTCAATTCTGAAGCCTTAAGCGCAGCACTTCTTATATTTCTTACCGCTACCGCAAGAGCATGGGTCGTTGCGGTTAGGTGTCTTTTCAAACGTCATCGTTTTTGGCTTGTTTAGGAATGTATCAAGCTCGATGGTGTTCTCTTCTTGTTGCGCGTCTACTGTGATTTCTACAAAGAACTCTTGCTCTGCAGCCAGTGTTTCGATCTCAGCTTTGCGAGTTTCGTTTTGAACCGTTACTTTGATTGGTGCTTCTTCAGTACCCGCTTTTACATCGCGGTTTACGTTGTAGCCTGCAAGGACGTGGTTTTGTCTTGTTTCGATACGGCCTTTGAAAAATAGTTTCGACATGGGGTACTCATTAAGAAATAGTGTTATGGCGCTAATGTTCATGTTGATAGCGCATGGAGCGGGGGATTATACGCATATATTCCAATTGATAAAGCAATGATCTAAGCAAAGGCTTATAGGCTTGTCCTTACTTGAAAATGCCTAGTTTGATCCGTTAAATTTTTGTTTTTGTGTGGATTAGGTTTGAAGTTAGAGATATTTACATTTCACTCTGCAGCCATAGGAGTGGTAAATTCAAATATCTAATTTAAACAAAGAGATAAACAATGAAGCTAGATGCTATCTTGTGGGACTATGATGGAACCTTAGTCAATTCAGTGCCAAAGAATATCGCCATAACGAAGGACATTATCTCTGTGGTTGCACCGCACCTCTCTGGAGAAAACTTGCCAAAGTACTTAACGAGCGAGGCGCTTTATCACGAAGCAAATCATGGCGCTAAAAACTGGCAAGCTTTGTATGTTGACTACTACGGCATGTCTCATGATGAAATGTTGGTTGCTGGTGGAATGTGGGCAGAACATCAAGAGAAGAACCAAACGCCAGTCGAGTTGTTTGAAGGTATGGAACGGGTAATAAACCAGTTTGCACATCTTCCTCATGGCATCTGTTCTCAAAACTCTCAATTGAATATTCGCGGTGTACTCGATAGCTATGGTATTGGCGAGTTGTTTAAAGCGGTTGTTGGTTATGATGACGTGTCAAATGGCAACCAAAAGCCACATCCATTTGGTGGTATTAAGTGCGTTGAAAATATTTTTGGTGAAGGTCAAACCGACGAGCTTTGTTTAATGTATATCGGTGACCATGAAGCGGATACTCAGTTTGCCCGTAACATCGAGGCTGCACTTGGTGGGAGAGTTAAAGTGGTTGCTGTTGCCGCGGGTTACAGCCGTTCTGAACCAGAAAAGTGGCAGACTAAACCCGATTACATCGCTAGTAATGTTGATGATCTTTTGGCGATCATTGGCAAATATGCGTAATCAACAAGTACCAAGTAATTCGATAAATTTAAGGAAGAACAATGACACCGAAAGAAGTGGTATTAGGTTTTTGGGATGCCATGCGTACCAATGATTTTGCAAAAGCGAGCGAATGGTTGGCGGAGGATTTCCAAGGTTATTGGCCACAGTCATCTGAGCTAACCGTTGGGCGAGATAACTTCACAGCGATCAACTCTGAATACCCAGCAAATGATGTGTGGAAATTCACGCTCAACTCAATTGTATGTGAGGGTGATACTGTTGTTACCGATGTGTCAGTGACTGACAGTGTTCTTAATGACCGTGTGATTACCTTCCATACCGTGGTTGATGGCTTGATCAAAAAGCAAACTGAGTTTTGGCCGGATGGCTTTGCTCCACAAGAGTGGCGCTCACAATGGGTTCAATTAGTCAGCCCTGAATCACTGAATTACTAACATCAAATGCCACAACACGAGCTCACAGAAGCGTACGTACATAACAAAAATCAGATCAACAAGAAGTCAGCAAGTTAGGAGAGTCCATGAACAAGGTCGTAATTGTTACCGGCGGGAGCCGAGGTATTGGTGCTGCAACATCTAAGCTATTAGCAAAACAAGGCTATGCGGTTTGTGTCAATTTCATCCAAAATGAATCAAGAGCTGAAGCGCTAGTTAGCGAAATTAGAGAACAAGGCGGTACTGCTATCAGTGTGCGTGCTGATGTCTCGGTTGAATCAGACGTTAAATCCTTGTTTGAAATTGCACGTAATAAACTCGGGCCTGTGACTCACTTGGTGAACAATGCAGGCATCTTGTTTACTCAATCTGCATTAGAAGATATTGAACTGGATCGCTTTGAAAAGGTAATGAAGTCAAATGTGTCGAGCTGCTTCCTCTGCAGTAAAGCCTTTATCAAGCAAGCGGATGGTGCTGGCTCGATTGTGAATGTATCGTCTGCGGCTTCACGTACCGGAGCGCCATTCGAATACGTAGATTATGCAGCTTCGAAAGGTGCAATGGATTCCCTTACTAAAGGTTTGTCCCTTGAACTCGCGTCAAGAAACATCCGTGTCAATGGCGTAAGGCCGGGTTGTATCTATACTGAAATGCACGCCGATGGTGGTGAGCCAGGAAGAGTGGATAGGTTGGCTTCACAACTTCCGTTGCAAAGAGGTGGCACGCCAGAAGAGGTCGCGAACTCTATCGCTTGGTTATTGTCAGATGAAGCTTCTTATGTGACAGGGTCATTTATTGATATTGCTGGTG
>NZ_MCYD01000997.1:0-1634 GCF_002876325.1 Vibrio sp. 10N.261.52.A1 | reverse complement strand
TAAATGCCCAGCAACTCGCTGCGAAAATCAACTCGAAAGAGCAACACGCCCTAGAAGGCTATCATTTTATCTTGGCAGAAGTAATAAATTGGCCAAAAGTTTCACACCAAATCACAACGGTATTAAATCGATTAAGATCAGTACCTTCCGGTAGTTCAACCATAAACCGGTCAAATGTTTTGACATCTCCGACTCTGAGTAACTCGCTCTTACTGTCATTAAAGGCTTGCTCGGTTTCAATGAACTTAGGAGATAGATAGACCTTGTAGTCCGGCCCAGGAGCAAGTTCGCCTTCAAACGCAATCGCGCTTTCTGAGACCGACACGCCCCCCTCGCCCCAGTGCAAGAAATCGCTACCTTGGCGGTCTTTAGTAAACTCACCAGTATAAATAGCCTGCTGGCTGATCGCTTGAACTGAGCTCGAAGAAGGAGAATCAGGCTCAATTAAGATGGGTAATGCATAAACACCAAGCCCAAAACCAACAGCACCCACGGCTAAGTGGGTGCAAAGTAAAACTAACTTTTTCATCGCGTACTCCCTTATGCTTAAAGAGAGTATTATTGAATACTCTCAAAAATACAAAGAGATATCGCACTGAAGGCCGCTATTTTTGGTAGTGAACGGCTGTGCGTTGTGACAGCTCAACAATCACTTTCACCGCCTGTTCCATGCCTTGAATGGTAATGAACTCGTGAATACCGTGGAAGTTGTAACCGCCAGTAAAGATATTCGGGCATGGTAAGCCCATGAATGACAAGCGAGCACCATCTGTACCACCTCGGATCGGTTTGATCATCGGCTCCACATCGCATTCGATCATCGCTTGTTTAGCCAACTCAATAATGTGCTGATGAGGTTCAACCATCTCTTTCATGTTGAAATAGCTATCGGTTAGCACCAGCTCAACACGGCCTTTCTCAAGACGCTCATTTAGCTCATCCACTTTTTGTTGCATGAATGCCTTACGCGCTTCTACGCCTTCGCGCTCAAAGTCGCGAATGATGTAGCCAAGCTCAGAGCGAGCGACACCCATTTCAGCTGACTTCAAGTGGTAGAAACCTTCATAGCCTTCAGTGCATTCTGGCGTTTCTTGTGATGGCATCATCAATTGGAACTGCGCAGCGATGTTCATCGAGTTCACCATCTTACCTTTCGCAGTACCAGGGTGAACGTTCACACCGTGACAGATAACATCAGCACTCGTGGCATTGAAGTTCTCAAACTCCAGCTCACCAACAGGTCCACCATCAATAGTGTACGCCCATTCGGCGCCAAACTTTTCTACATTAAACAAATCCGCACCACGACCAATCTCTTCGTCTGGCGTGAAACCAATGCAAATATCACCGTGTTTAATTTCAGGATTTGCTTTTAGGTAAGCGATAGCACTGATGATTTCAGCGATACCTGCTTTATTGTCGGCACCAAGCAGAGTAGTACCATCGGTTGTAATAAGGTCATGACCATGAAGAGCATCAAGATCTGGGTATTGGCTTGGATTTAAGCTCTCACCACTTGTGCCTAATTCTATCGTTCCGCCTTGGTAATCTCTAATCACCTGCGGTTTCACGTTCGCACCTGATGCGTCAGGAGCGGTATCCATGTGCGCGACAAAGCCAATAGCAGGCACAGC
>NZ_MCYD01000996.1:0-8103 GCF_002876325.1 Vibrio sp. 10N.261.52.A1 | reverse complement strand
CTCATGTACGGCGAAACAAGGAAAGAGTAAGAGGGCACTATGACCCTCTATCGTTATTGGTTACTTCAAAAAACCTAGCTCACGCATTAGGTCGCCCATCTGTTTTTCTTGATCTTCTAAGAAGGCGTAGAAGTCTTTGTCGGCTTTGTAGTTATCGATCCAACCGTTACGGTCACGAACCACTTGCCACTCATCGGTTTTGTACATTTTGCCTAACGCTTCGTTCCACTCATCGATTTTCGATTGGCTAGTGTTTGGAGCCGCGAAGAAGCCACGCCAGTTCGCAAATACAGTTTCATTGCCGTACTCAGTTAGTGTTGGGATATCTGGTGCTGCTTCAAGACGTTTTGGTGCCGTTACTGCCAGTACTTTTACTTGTCCAGATTTAGACATCTCTAGTACTTCACCAAGACCGGTTGATAGGAGTTGTGTCTCACCAGAAAGCAGTGCTGCCATCGCTTTACCACCTGCATCGTAGGCAATATAACGAACTTTCTTAGCATCAAAGCCTTCGCCTTTAAATGCCGCTGCAACTACTAGGTGATCCATACTGCCTCGCGCAGAGCCACCAGCGATTTTTACCTTACGAGGGTTACTTTCGAACTCTTTTACTACGTCTTCCCAAGTGTTGTATTTAGAATCCGCAGACGCAACGATCGCACCATAGTCAGCAATCGTTGCAGCAACCGGTGTTAGGTCGCGGAAAGATTGAGGGAAGATACCCGTTAGCGAGCGAACAACGATAGGGGTAGAATTCACCATCAATGTGTCTTCTTGACGTTGTGCCGTTTCAATTAGGTGAGCAATAGCTTTACCGCCGCCGCCACCAGATAGGTTTTGGAAAGAGACATTTTCTACGATGTCTGATTTCACCAATACATCACCAGTACCACGCGCTGTCATATCCCAACCGCCACCAGCGCCGCCAGGGATTAGGAAATGGATTTTTTCTACGTCTGCAGCAAAAGTGTTGAAAGAAAAGGTTGCTGCGATAATAGAAGCCGCAAGAGTAGGTTTCAGTGCCTTGAACATGGTTCACGTTCCTTATGTAGGGGATCTCTTCAATGGAGAGAAACTTATGTTTTATATCTAGCTGCTAAACATCACTCTTAGGTGTTGCTAAGCAGATGAAGTTAAAGTTAACGGTGTGTTAACAAAATGTCTTCAATGCGGCGATATTGAGGATAAAGAACATTGGGTGAATAAAGTTCATAAAGTTCACGGAGGGTGAAAGCTTTGATATGTCGCGATATCGATAATTTAGGAATAGATAAAGAGAGCTAGCTTAGCTCTTTTTATCTATTGATTCATCGTTGATTAATATCTTTAAGTTTCAGTGGCTAAGGAAGAGCCTCTTAACACTTCTGAAGCTGTATCAAAATCAAATTCCTCTAACGAGTTTTCTAGTCTCTTGAACTCTGAGGCTGATAATCCAATCTCAGCGCTAGTTTCAATGTTTAGAACAATGGTCAGTGCTTCAGTGTCGTCATTTGCGACGGCTTCGAGCAGTGCTTTATACAGCACGATGTTTGTCGGCGTAGATGCTGAATCGATATTTTGTGGTTGGTCAGTTTCTTCTTCGGCCGGTGGCTTCGATTTATCGAACGATTGTGCCAGCGCCTGGCTTAACTCGACAGTCGTTGTGATCACTTGCTCCATAAGTTCCGAATCTGCAGGTTTTGACTCAAGCTTCTCACATAGCGCGTGCAACTCAGTCGCGCCTAGGTTACCAGCAACGCCTTTTAGAGTGTGTAAATAGCGAGCTTGGGCACTGCTCGTGAGCTCAGTGTTTAAAGCTTCTTGGTCTGAATAGGCTTCAACAAAGCGATTCAATAGTTTCCAATACAGTTGGTGGTTATTGCTGGCTCGTAGTAATCCCATGTCAGTGTCTAAACCATCTATGATAGGCAGCGTTACAACTGCATCTTGTGATTTAGTCTCGGATGGTAAAGTGGGTGTTGTGAACTGCACAGGATTAGCCGGCGAAATCCAGTTCGCTAATGTGGCGAACATTGATCCGACATCGATCGGTTTGGCAATGATGCCACTCATACCACTATTAAGCGCTTTCTCTTTGTCTCGTTCCATTACGTTTGCGGTCATGGCGATAATAGGCGTTTTAACGTCTTTTATCTTGTGACGAATATGCTGCGTTGCTTCATAACCATCCATAACTGGCATTTGGCAGTCCATTAAAATGCCATCGAAAGGGGCGCCATCAGCAATTGCTTTGTGGTAAAGGTCTATGGCTTGCTGACCATTCTCTGCGACCGTCACTTGGATCTGTTGCCCTTCTAAAAGCTCGGTTGCCAGTTCTTGGTTAATCTCATTATCTTCAACTAACAAGATATTCGCGCCTGCGAGTTGCTGAACATTCGCAAGTTGATTTTGTTGCTCCAATTCACTACGTGATACTCGGTCTGAATCTAGTCCATAAAGCGAGACGATGGAGTCGTAAAGGTGCGATGAGGTGATGGGTTTATCCAATATACTAGGTATGCTGAAACCTCGATCTGTAATGGCTTCGGTTAACTCTTCGCGGCCATAAGCGGTAAGCATCATTATTTTAGGTGCTCTCGATAGCGACAAGCCTTTGTTCAGTTCGGCAAGTAGATCAACCCCGTCACGTTTAGGCATTTTCCAATCTGAGATAATCAGGTCAAATGGCTCATTTTTATCGTCAGCTGAATGCAGTTCTACAATGGCTTCTTCGACAGAAGCGCATAGCGTTGGCGTCAATTTTAGGGACTCTAGGATGTCGCCGACGATTAAACGTGCGCTCGCGTTGTCATCGACTACTAGCACTTTTAGGTGATTAATAGAGGCTGGCACCACAATGCGGTTTTGCGTAATAGAGTGGCTCACCCGTGTTGAGATAGTGAAGGAGAAGGTTGAACCTTTGCCAAGTTCAGTCGAGACTTGAATGTCCCCACCCATGAGTTGGCTAAGCTCCTTACTGATCGCCAAGCCTAAGCCTGTACCACCGTATTTTCGTGTAGTAGAGCTATCGGCTTGAGTGAATTTGTTGAACAGCTTGCCTGCTTGCTCCTGCGTCATACCAATGCCACTGTCTGAAACGGCAAATTTCAGCTTGATATCATCACCTTGTCTTTCAGCAACTGAGATGGAGATTTTCACTTCGCCTTTCTCTGTAAACTTAACGGCATTATTGCTGAGGTTAATCAAGATCTGTCCTAATCTGAGTGGGTCACCGATAAGGTTGGTTGGTACGTCTCTATTTACTTGGATGAGCAGTTCGAGCCCTCGTTCAGAAGCTCGTAGGCCAACCAAGTTAGTAATGTTGTCTAGTACATTCTCGAGATGGAAATCGACGTTTTCTATGTCTAACTTACCGGCTTCGATTTTCGAGAAGTCGAGAATGTCATTGATTAGACCGAGTAGGGTATCGGAAGAGAGCTTCACTTTGTGGATGTAGTTACGCTGCGCCTTGGTTAAATCGGTTTTTAATGCAAGGTAACTCATGCCAATGATCGCATTCATTGGTGTGCGAATTTCGTGACTCATATTAGCGAGGAAGTCGGATTTTGCTTGGTTGGCTGCATCGGCCTCATCTCTTGCTTCGGCTAGACTGTGTGCGAAAGCTTCTAAAGCCGAATGTGCTTTGTTGGCGAGTAACCCCATTAGCAAGATAATGGCGAAGAAAATGACGCCCCCGACTGCTAAATGGAAGGTAACACTAGAGGAGTCTTTAACATTGACACTCTCTGCTAAGTGGCGCTGCGATACAAAGTCGCGCAGTTCAACGAAGCTGCTATCCATACTAGCCAGTAATTGATGACCTCGTATTTGCGAATTAACTAAGCCCATAAATTGGGACTCATATACGCTGATATGCTCATCAAACGCCGTCGCTTTTATATTAGGTGCGTATAAAGCCAGAAGCTGTTGGGCGTTAGTCGACTTAGCTTGCAACTGGTTGATAACGTTTGAAACCTTTTCAGCGATTAGCTTCTGCTCCATAGAATTGGCAAGCAGAAAGTCTCGGTTGAATCTATTTGAGCGACTTAATAGTGTGCGAATAGCCAGCAGGTCTTGCCCTATGAGTAATTGAGATGAGAGTTCTGCTTGGGATTGGGATACAAGGTGATTTAGTTCAGCCACTTGGATCTGCTTAGCTTGATAGAGTAACCCAACCGAGCGCGAAAATTCAGAGCCACTGAGTGTGACTTGATTGATGAGTGACGCTCGTAGCTTAGTAGAGGAGACTGGCACGCCTTGGAGCTGAACTAAGTTTGTGTAGTAGCGGTTTTTTGCTTTATCAATGACGTCTAAAAGTTGCTGCCCTTTGTCATCTGAGATCTGTTCTTGCAGCTCCAAAACTAACTGTGAAGCTTTTTGCACCTCAAATTTGACCAATGAATAGGTCTTTAGGTTTCCGTTGAGCAGGTACTCTTTCTCAAGGTTTTGTATGTTGACCGCAAGAGTGGCTAGTTGACTGGTTTTTAGGGCGACGTTGGTCAAGTCTTCGCTGGTTAATCTTAGTGCCCTTATATTCTGACTGTTTTGATTAATGGCTTGATTATGTAGATCCCTCATATGCCGAAGCAGCTCTGTAGCGGCGTTTGAACGCTCATCCATGAGTGTTCTAGTCGATTGGCTCATCTTGATGATGTCGACATACTTTTGGAATTGCATCAGGTACTTAGTGAGTAAATCAACAGGCAGCGATGCAGCATATTCGCTTTCGTACTCGTTAGCGAGTTGAGTGGTGTGTTCTGCTTCTTGATTAAACTCTTCAATGACTTGTTCGTTGTAATCGTTGCTGAAGGAGAGCTCGTAAACACGTAGCTTATCAAGGGAAGTCAATAATCTGGTGCTAGAGGCGTACTCTTCAACGCCAATGAATCGATTATTGAGGTTGATCCAGGCGCCAACAGCAACGGAAAACACAACGATGGCGGCAACCAGAAAGGAGACTAAGATTATTTTTGAGTCAGTAGCAAATTTAGAAACAGTATTCATAAAGTACCTGTGTTCATAAAGTACCAGCGTACTTAGTGTTCTAGTTCATCAGTAAAAGAGTCTTTGATGGTGAGCATCTCGTCGAGCTTACTAATGAAGATTGGCACTAAGTTAGGATCAAAGTGTCGGCCAGCTTCTTCTTGTATCAGGCCTATCGCTTTTTCGATTGGCCAAGCTTGTTTATATGGTCGTTCGCTGGAGAGCGCATCAAATACGTCGGCAATAGCGACAATACGTGCGCTTAGTGGGATATCTTCGCCTGAAAGTTTGTGAGGGTAGCCACTGCCATCCCATTTTTCATGGTGGTAAAGAGCAATTTCTTGAGCAAGTTTCAGCAGCTTAGAGTCGTTGTCTCCAATGATATCGCCGCCAATGGTGACGTGGGTTTGCATAATTGCCCATTCGTCCGCATCGAGCTTTCCGGGTTTCCCAAGAATAGAGTCGGGGATACCAATTTTACCGATGTCATGCATTGGTGCAGCTTGAAACAGAAGTTCGACCCACTCATCACTAACATCGAGTTGCTGGGCAAGAATTTTGGAGTAGTAGCTCATTCGTACAACGTGCATACCGGTTTCATTATCTTTGTATTCCGCGGCACGCCCCAGTTTTCGAATAATCTCGAGCCGACTCATGGCTAACGCTTCTGTTCTCTGCCTCACTTTTTGAGAAAGCGCTAAGTTTTGGTCATAGAGAGAAATATGAGTCACCACACGAGCTTTCACGATAGGTGGACTGACTGGCTTGGTGATGTAATCAACGGCGCCAAGTTCAAACCCTTTCTGTTCATCGACGACATCGGTTTTCGCAGTCACAAAGATAACGGGGATACCCACAGTGACCGGGTCACTTTTAAGTCGGCGGCATACCTCATAGCCATCCATTTCCGGCATCATAATATCAAGAAGAATAAGGTGTGGTTTCGGTGATGAAGAGGCGATTTTTAGAGCTTTTGCACCGGACGTAGCAGCTTTGATTTTAAACTCGTCGTTTAGGATCCCTGAGAGGGTATGGATATTATCTGGGATATCGTCGACTACCAGAACAATAGGCTTGTCTGTCGTAATTTGATTCATTTTTCGTCCCTAAAAAATTTAATCAGATTGCTGTATTCCATGCTAATAAAGCGTAGTGGGATTTGGTGGAAATGCATGATTTCCGGAGGGTTAATTGTGGTTTTTGGAATCTGAGAGTAAAAAATAGACTTCCTTAATATGAATAGATATTTTATATGTTAACCTTTATTTAACAAAGAATAACGGCATGGATTGTGTCGTAGTGCGATCAGGGTTGAATTGTTCGAGTTGAAGTTTACGAACTTCGAGCTTTTCAGGGTACTTAGTCGTTCAAGTAACTTTTCGAATTTACCGTGGACTTGTTACAGGGAGAACGTGTGATGCCAAATAGTGGGCTGACTCTCATTCAGAAAGATATGCTATCGCTATTCGCGAACGCAGATTTGGTGGGTGTAACCAAAATCGACAAAGTTAAAATTGCCGTGGCTGCGGCAACAGAAGTAGATAGTTTAACCGGTACAATAACAGAGGCTGTGACAGGGAGTGGAACAAGCCTCGCAGGGATGATTGAAAATATTACCGAGCAAATCAAAGAGAAGTTCTTAGATTATGCGAAGAGCATCACCAGCATTGCGATGGATGATATTAAAGCTCAAATACTAATTATGATCCCTAGCTTGGTTAAGAAGATCTTTGCAGATTTAGCACCTGCAATTGATGATATCAAAGAGGCAGCCAGTCGAATTTATTCCGCTTTAGGTAAAGCGGTAAACAATCATAAAACTCGTCACTTGAGCTCGATGACAACCACTCGCGTGGGCGCCGATGTAATAGATAAAATTCGTGGTGAGATCCGCGCTGTTGCTGTTCAAGATTCAATGATCGCATTAGCGCATGGTGGTGTGATTGCAATTAACCTAGCGAGCTCTGGTATTGGTGCGACTGTCACCAGTATTGTTAAAGCGGTTCTGTCTATTTTTAATTTTTTCCGCGGCTTATACGACAAATGGGTAATGGAAAGAAAGTTTCGTAAGTTTAAGCAAGAGTGTCTGATGCTTAATCAAAAGAGAGACGTGATCGGCGCTAATTTCTTCCGTGATTGGTTTAAGATGAAAATGGAAGACATCCCCGTGATTGCGTCATACATGGTGTGCATGCCGTGTTATAGCTCTCCATACAACTTCTTATCAATAACCGATATTACGCCACCACCGCCAAACATGAAGACTCGTTTAACGCGTAGAATTAAGCGAAAGTTTGGTTTTAAAGTGAACACGGATCCTTCTGTTATAAAGTTGTCTTTCCAGAAGTCGACCCTGAGTGCTTACGCTACTCTGCAAGAAGAGGCGAAGGCGTTTATCGCCAATAGTGAAATCGCATTGGAGAGTAACAAGCCAGGTGTGAAACAGGTGCTTAATGCTGCGCGCGGTGAGCCCAACTTTATACCGGGAACAGATGAAAAAGCATTTACTAAAGCAGTAAGAAAACAGCAGGTTAAAAACTTCTTCAATGGCTCGACGATCAAAGAGAGCGTAAAAGAGAGCCTAGCGCCTAAAGCACTCGCAGCTACGGTTGCTGGTGGTTTGGAATCTCTGTTGGTTCCTGAATAACTATAACGACAATCAGTTTCTGTTAAATCGAATAAATGCGGATGATTGTTCATCCGCTTTTTTGTGTTTGCTGATACTGTTGGGTTAGCGATGCTGTTTGAGAAGGGTCTGATAACGACTCGGAAAGCTTCCTACATCCGACAGTTCTTCCAATATCACCGCAAGTGCGAACCAATCGTCCAGTTTGCTCGTGGTAGTGTGCTCTCTAGAATATCGAGGGGTGTAACTATTAAAGCGAAGCTTCTCTCTATCCGTTCCCATTGGGGTGACAGACCCAAAGTCGATAAGATGAGCCCTTCCTTGTTCACTCATGATTATATTGGACGGCTTAAGATCACCATGAACGAATCCAAGTCTATGGATTTGGCTTATAGCGGTTTCTAGTGAGCTAATAAATTGAAAAGACGAACACTCAGGTAGGTTTGAGTCGTTTAGTATCTCCCGCAATGTTTGACCACTGATGTGGGAAAGTACTAGAAAGTCTTGTTGGTAGT
>NZ_MCYD01000995.1:0-2322 GCF_002876325.1 Vibrio sp. 10N.261.52.A1 | reverse complement strand
GTCCAATACCCTCTGACTTACCTAGAACACACAAGCGAACTGCACCCGCAATCTCGCACTTATGAGTTTTGGATGCAGATGCAACAACCTGAAAATGAAATTCTGCCGGGTACGAGCGTGACCGTAAATGTCGATATGGCAAAGGCTGGCTTGAGCGATGTTCAGGGCTACCAATTACCTATGACGACGCTAGAAGCGGGCTCCGAAGCGAATCAATTTTACGTTTGGAAAATGGAAGACGGCCAAGCGTTCAAGAGCGAAGTTGAAGTCGAAAAGGTTAGCGGCCACGGCGCACTCATTGCTCATGGTATCGAACAAGGTGACGTACTCGTAAATTCAAATCTAAGAAAACTCCGTGACGGAATCAAATTGTCAGGAAAAGCAGAATGAACATCGCAGAATATTCAATAAAGAACAAAGTAATTAGCTGGCTGTTTCTAGTCATTTTAGCCATTGGCGGTGTCACTTCTTTTGGTAATCTATCCCGTTTAGAAGACCCAGCTTTTACCATTAAAGATGCCATGATTATTTCAACTTACCCTGGCGCTACGTCAATGGAAGTTGAAGAGGAACTGACGTATCCACTTGAGAAAGAGATACGACAGTTGCCTTATATCGATAAGATCACATCGACCTCATCGAATGGTATGTCTCAAATTATGGTCAGCATGAAGATGGACTACGGTCCCGACGAGCTGCCCCAGATCTGGGATGAAATGCGCCGAAAGATAAACGATCTACAGCCAACTCTACCAAGTGGTGTTAATTCCGTTCAGATCATCGATGATTTTGGTGACGTATTCGGTGTGATGATCATGCTGACCGGTGATGGCTATGACTACGTTGAGCTAAAACAGTACGCCGATTACCTAACGCGTGAAATCGAACTGGTTGACGGTGTCGGTAAAGTAAGTATTGCCGGTGACCAACAGGAACAACTGTTTGTTGAGATGTCACTGGAACGCTTAGCCGCATTGAACCTAGATATGTCGACGGTTACGTCACTGTTAGCACAACAAAACAGTGTGGTATCGGCAGGTGAGGTGATGCTGAATGGTCAAAGCCTAACAATCAAGCCAAACGGCACATTGAGCACGGTTGAAGAGCTAGAAAACCTGATCATTCATGGTCGCGATACTGGTAATCTGATTCGATTGAAAGACGTTGCCGAAGTGACTCGCGGTATTCAAGAAAAACCAGGTAATGTATTAACGTATAACGGTAAGCCTGCGATTAATTTAGGTATAGCGTTTTCTTCAGGTGTAAACGTGGTTGAGATTGGTAAAGCACTCGATGCGGAACTTGATCGTCTAGAAAGCATTAAACCAGCGGGTGTAGAACTGAACTATTTCTACAACCAAGCGCAAGAAGTCGATAAATCAGTGGCTGACTTCTTAATCAGCCTAGTTGAAGCGGTAGCGATCGTTATCATTGTACTGTTGTTTGCGATGGGGTTGCGCAGTGGTTTGATCATCGGTTTAGTTCTTCTGTTGACGGTATTCGGTACTTTCATCTTGATGGACTACAACAACGTGGAATTGCACCGTATCTCACTGGGTGCACTGATAATCGCGTTGGGTATGCTGGTGGACAATGCGATTGTTGTCGTTGAAGGTATTCTGGTTGGCTTGAAGAAGGGTAAGACTAAACTTCAAGCAGCGAAGGACATCGTGTCACAAACACAATGGCCATTATTGGGCGCGACCATTATCGCTATTACAGCCTTCGCACCGATTGGTTTGTCGAAAGACGCGACAGGCGAGTTCATGGGCTCACTGTTTTGGGTGTTGTGTTTCTCATTATTCTTAAGTTGGGTTACGGCACTCACGTTGACTCCGTTCCTTGCAGAAATGATGCTGAAAGAAGAAGACAAGGTCGATGAGAACGAAGATCCATACAAAGGTATTCTGTTTGTTGTATTCGGCGCGTCTCTGAAATTCGCATTGCGCTTCCGATGGTTAACCGTAGTGAGCATGGTTGCTCTGCTGGCCGCATCAATTGTTGGTTTCGGTATGGTGAAGCAACAGTTCTTCCCACCATCAAACACGCCAATGTTTTACGTCGACATGTGGATTCCAGAAGGTACCGATGTTCGTGAAACCATCAAGCAAACTGAAAAAGTTGAAAGCTACATTCGCCAACAAGACAATGTAGAGTTTGTTACGACAACGGTTGGGCAGGGCATGCAACGTTTCGCTCTGACATACCAACCAGAGAAAAGCTACGAAGCGTACGCTCAGTTACAAGTAAGAACGACTGACCGTGACACTATGTTTCAGGCGTTAGAGGCACTCGATAAAGATTTAGCGAATGTATTTGAAC
>NZ_MCYD01000994.1:1233-1555 GCF_002876325.1 Vibrio sp. 10N.261.52.A1 | reverse complement strand
AAATTCATAATAGCGCCTACATGTTGTAAAGAAAATTCCAATATGAATTTTTTGCAACAAACCCCTAAATTCTAAAAGCGCACATCAAATATACCAGCACAGTAAAGCTCCACCATTTTCAGTCTAGCCAAGACAACGCCATCTCAAATCCCTTGGGCGTTATGTTGATATACCAATCCAAGTCCACTTTCTTACGCATGATTAGCCCGCGCTCCTCTAGAGTTTTGCATGAGACTCGAAAATTGTTCGGGTGGATATCTTTTTGAAGTAAATGATTCACGGCTTGGTTGATGACCGTTGATTTACCTTCTTTCACACCTTT
>NZ_MCYD01000994.1:0-566 GCF_002876325.1 Vibrio sp. 10N.261.52.A1 | reverse complement strand
ACCTTCTTTCACACCTTTGGTGAACGCTTTGGCCAAACAACTCAACAATGCTTTTTGAATTTGGCTCATTCTCACTTCCGACACCATTACCTCTTAATCATTGTAGCAATGATTAGACAATACCATTCTTATCCATTTTTGCAATGATTAAGAATCTAATTGCGATAATTACCTGTGTCACTTAGGTATACCAAAATGACACTGGTCATTTTTGGCAATAAAACAATATATGTCATAATATAAATGACACACCCTATAAAGTCATAACTTAAACGTCATAGAAAGGGCATTATGTACATATTTGGATACTTAAGAGCATCAACAAGTGAGCAAGATGCAGAAAGGGCAAAAGGAATCCTATCTCAATTTGTTGAGCAAAAAGGCATGCGTGTTGCTGCTTGGTATGTTGAGCAAGAATCTGGTGCTTCAATGCAAAGACCTGAATTACTTCAATTACTCAATGATGCTAAAAAAGGGGATGTCATCATCATTGAGCAGATTGATCGACTTTCACGTTTAAATGAAGCAAGTTGGTCTAAATTAAAGGAAATGCTGTACAAGAAGGA
>NZ_MCYD01000993.1:0-1298 GCF_002876325.1 Vibrio sp. 10N.261.52.A1 | reverse complement strand
GATAAGCTCTACACGGGGCATTGCACCGGAAAAAAAGCATATAAGTTGTTAAAAGAAGTATTGGGAGAACGCCTGGAGGCGATTCCAACAGGTAGCTGTATCATTGTGTAGTTACTCTCAAACTGGTTCCAATCAAATGTCATTTTGAAGGAGTGGGGATGGCAATTTTGTTATATAGCGCAAAGGGCTCGAATAGCTCTGAACGGGTAGAGTGGGCGCTCAATTTCAAGCGCATAGCTTACGATAGAATTGAAGTTAGCTCTAATGAACTAACGACAACATACCTCGATATAAATCCGTTTGGTTATGTTCCGGCACTTTCGGTTGATGGTTTAATTTACTCTGAATCGATGGCAATCATTGAGTACCTTGAAGAACGCTTTCCTAATCCGAGTTTGTTTGGAAAAAACCTAGATGAAAAAACTCACATTCGTCGAGTTTGTGAATACGTGAATAGCAGCATCCATTCTCCTCAAAATAGAACAGTATTGCGATTTCTACGCCCGCAGTTATGTGAGCAGTCAAAGCGCGAACTGCGTGGAGACTGGATTATGCAATGTCTAGAAAAGTTAAGTACGTCGATTTGCCTTAAATCAGGGTTCGCTGTGGGGGTGGATTTTAGCGCAGCGGATATCTTTGTAGCTTCAATTTATAAAAAGGCGTTACAACACGGTTGTGAAAGAGATAATTTCTATGACGGGCATTTGAAGTACCTCCTTGAAAATGAGAGTGTTAAGCTTTCAGAGCCACAAGGCTGATAAGCCTTTAGCGAATGATTCAAAAGGTCCAACGCTTAGACGCATGTTGAGTTTCTTCAAGAGGAAAGAAATGGAGTTAAAGTGTCACTGCGGTAATGTTAGCTTGGTGTTGGACTCACTCCCTGAGGAGGTTGGTGAGTGCAATTGTTCGATTTGTCGTCGTTATGCCGCAGCTTGGGCGTACTTCTCTCCAGACCAAGTTCAAATCAGTATGAAGGAAGATACGGATTTTTACTGTTGGGGAGACAAAGAAGTAGAGTTTCACCGTTGTAACTCATGTGGGTGCCTGACGCACTATGTAACAACGGAGAAATGCTCCGAGGATATTTTGGCAGTAAATATGAGAATGGCTGAAAATGAAGTTATCTCGCGTATTCCTGTTCGTAAGATCAATGGTGCTTCCTACTAGTCATCCAATAACACAAGGCGATGAGGAATTATGGCTCAAATCTACTACGAATGTGGTTTGGTTTAAGCAAACTACCTGATGCGTATATTCGATAGCCTTATTGTTTGTTCGGTACATAAAGAGTCTGGGGT
>NZ_MCYD01000992.1:0-8116 GCF_002876325.1 Vibrio sp. 10N.261.52.A1 | reverse complement strand
CTTCTAGAGAATGTTGGGATTTCGAGCTTATTTTTTTGGGCCTTAACAGTATTTCCACGCCAAGCGTGATAGCGATGCATAACACAACAATATCAATAACTTAGAAAACCATTCAAAGCAGTGACACCCTTGATACTCAAAGGAAAGATAGACAGCCAACGCGCTGATACCTTACTGAAAAGAGTATGCCCAAAAGCCATCCCTATTTTGCTCTCACTGATCGCTCACGCCCCTCTTAGCCGTAGAATCAATAACACTTGTATGTTCCTTTTATCCATTGCGGGATCAATAAAATTAATCGAGAAGACAACAAATATTTGTTCGATCGTCAGGCTGATTATCAGCATACTCGGCTCTATTCTAAATTTTTAGGAGGGGTGATATGTCACAATTTATAGAACAAACGTTAAACCTTGCCCCCTTCAGCTGGGCAGGGCTAGCAGTGTGTATGCTGTGTGGTTCGTTAATCGGTATCGAGCGACAAACACGCGGCAAACCAGTAGGTATCAGAACCTCGATTCTGATCATCAGCGGTACCTATTTCTTCCTTACCATGGCGATTAGCCTATCTCCAAACACACTCGATCAGGCTCGTGTACTTGGCCAGATCATTACTGGTGTTGGTTTCCTGGGTGCGGGTGTGATGATGACACTAGATGGCAAAATTCATGGTGTGACTTCAGCTGCCATTATTTGGGTATTGGCGGCACTTGGGATGATGATAGCGCTTGGTCACCTTTCACAATCGGTTATTATCACGCTATTAGCGTTGGCGATCTTACTTGGTGTCGACAAAGTGGAAAACAGCTTCCAGAGCCTACGTCGTGGTGTTCACCAAAAGTGGATGAGAAAAGGCCGCGTGAAGAAATAAAGCTGCACTCAGTCACCTGTGAGCACGACAACAAATACAAAGAAGCCTAGTCACACGACTAGGCTTCTTTGTATATCAATGAACGTGGATACACAGTTGATTTGCGCCCAAGGACTTAGCAATGCTCAGCTGTTTACTTGAAGAACGGACACTCTGATTTTTCCATAGGTGTCCGATACTCTCGAACTTATGTAAAGAGTAGAGCACTGCTCCCCCAGAAACCGAAATAGCCACTTTCTCTCCTGTCGAACACTGGTAGTTCTGTAAACTAATATCGCTCTGGATTCGTTCAAATATTGAAGAAAGCAATTCTAACGACTCTCCCGCAATCGCCACCACGAACTCCCGGCCATCAAATCTCGCCACGATATCGTGTTGCCTCACGCTGTTGACGATAAGTTTAGCAACGTGACAAATCACCCTATCACCAATCTCATTGCCATAACGATCGCAGATCGCCTTTAAATCATCGATTTCAAAGACACCAATCCCTAAAATTTTTCTCTCATCTTGCGCCAAAAATTGCGCTTCAAAGCCACTGCGATTGAGTAACCCTGTTAATGGATCGGTCATTGAAAGATCATTTAAGCAGCGGTGTCTTTGCTCACGATAAAATCGCCATAGCCGCCATGCTGCAACCACATACAAGAACAAGAGTACCAGTAACCCTTTGTAGTCCCTTTCCAGTATGTGTAAGAAGTGCTCGCTCTTCGTTTCTTGAATGGTCAAATACAGCTGCGTATTCACCCCATCCACGTACAAGGGTTGTGAAAAAGTGTAATCCAACAAGCCATATTTATTCCTGCCGCTGACACTAGTAATCTCATAGCCATGCTTCGCATTCGAAAATAAGCTAGAGGTATAGCCATCAATACCTAATACCCCTTTAAACTCACCGTTGATATAGATCCCTTTGGTTAAGGTCACCACTTTCTCACCAGTCAGGTAATCGTCGTATTGGCCGGTATACACAACCTTATCTCTATTTTGAGATACGCCATAGCGGATGGTATTGATCCAATAGGGCCGACGACTAACGATCGAGTCAAACGTATCGCCTTTCATATATTGGGCAATATCCGAGGGGGCCGAGATGATAAATTTATCTTTGGAAATAAAATAAATGGCGGAGACACTACTGATGGTGTTCGTAAAGTAAGCCATCGTTGGAGCAATAAACAGACGCTTGCTCGCTTCCCTATACAGCGCAGATTGAGAGTCACACATCTCGGTAGGGCCTGAGAACATAAAATCAAAAAGAGGGTCTTTCTGCCCTTCACTAATAAAATAGCAGGTATCGTCCTCCGTCTTTTTTTCATGCGAAAAGGTATAAGTCTCACCATGTAATGGGTAGAGCGCTGTAATGTTGTACTCTAACGCATTCAGTATCTGAGTGAGCTCAGTGAGTGCATGGGTTACGCCTTGGTTTTCTGATCCATACTGTGTGTCTGATTCTTCCGCTGAATCAACGAGCAATAAGCTCAAAACTACTAAAAAACTGGCGGTTAGGCCTAAGAAAGCCTTCTTAAAATCGATAGTATGGGGATTAATCAAAGCATATAAATCATCGTTGTGAATTTAGCGCACATTGTACTTATGAATAAACCCACTGCAACAATAAATATAAAACAACATGCTTATATTATTCAGTACGAGAGAGTTTGAACCTGGATATTAAAATACAGAGTAGAAATAACGCCTAAGTAAGAAGCACTTAGGCGTTACGAATCAGAGTAGTAACACTAAGCCTTACTTCGCAAAGTTCACAATTGGGAAGCATGGGAAGAAACCGTTATCTGCACAGTTGATCAGACCAACCTGTACGCCTTCGATTTTGTTGGTTTTGTTGAAGATACCAACCTGTACAGTCGACACCTCTGAAAGGTTCGCCGCACCAACATCAACCATAGTGTCGCCTTCAGAGTAGTTTACGAAGCTCACGTTGGCACCTTTTACATCGTTAGTGATGTTCACAGCACCCAGGTTAAGACCCGTTGTTTTACCCGTATTCCAGTTGAAGAAACCTAGCGATGCACCTGTCATCTCTTGGTTCACTTTAGATGCACCAAAAATACCAAGGTTCACACCCGTTGTTGTTTGAGTCTCAGACATACCCACAACCGCAAGGTCGACACCCTTAAGGTCGTTTACTTGTCCGTGAAGCAGAGCCAAGCGCACACCACCAACTGCATCTGAATCAGGTGCGTTGAAGCCGTTGATTGTTGAAAACATAACAGGCGAAGAAGCGAATGCCGCTGGTGCCATTACTGCTGCCGACACAGCAAGTACTGAAAGTAGTTTTTTCATTGGGGAGTCTCCACTGGCTTATTGTTAACTTGATTTATAAATTATCAATCAAGCGTTTATTGTCCTTTATTCAACAGCTATCCATGTTATATCAATGTCATAACTGTACTGTTGAATATAAGACGGTAAATCAGAAAGAGCAATTGAAAAACAGATACGGGATGCGAGTAGCGAGATGAGAAAAGAATAAGAGCGGATCCGGGATTCGAGTAGCGAGATGCGAAAAGCAAAGAGCAGAGATAAAAGCAGATGCGGGATACGGGTGACGAGATACGAAAAGCAAAGAGCAGAGATAAAAGCAGATGCGGGATTCGAGTGAACGAGATACGAAAGGCAAAGAGCGGAGGTGAAAGACCAAAACGTAACAGCGAGCTTATTAAGCAAGAAGAAGGGGAAGTTATTGTTCTAGTGACTTGATTAAAGCGCCTAACATTCGTGATATTTGAAGTGCTTCAGATTGCCACCTAGCAGCAACGTCTTTAGCTACAAATCCAACCTCAGAACCGATATCGGCTTGAGTAGCAAACTCACCAATGGATCCTTTGGCGATTGCAAAGAAATGCTTACGCTCTTTAAGAGATCTTCGCTCACAGCCTTCAGCGATATTACTAGGGACGGACAACGCACTACGAGTAATCTGGTCTTTGAAACCATAGTCACGACAAGTCGCCGTTTCCCTATAAACAGAAATCGACAGCAGACGACTACGCTGCCAAACATCTAGTTTTCTATAAAGCACAATTTCTACCTAAAGACCGAAAACCTAATCATCTCAAAAGTACCCCATTGAAAAGCCCCAAAAAAGAACCAAAGTTCGAGACTTCTGTTCAGTGGTGTCTGGTAATTTCGAACTTGCTCTCAATCTTTTCGAATCTCGTTTACCCGAATCCCGTATCTGCTTCTAAGCTCTTCTCATCCCGCTTACTCGAATCTCGTATCTGCCCTTCAAGCTCTTCGAATCTCGTTTACCCGCATCTCGTATCTGCTCCTAAAAAAAACGGAGACCGAAGTCTCCGTTTTTAATTTCACTACGAATAGCAAAGGGGGATTACATCATACCGCCCATGCCACCCATACCGCCCATACCACCCATGTCAGGCATTGCAGGAGCAGATTCTTGAGGCTTGTCCGTCACCATCGCTTCTGTTGTGATCATAAGACCAGCAACAGATGCAGCGAATTGTAGTGCAGAACGCGTCACCTTAGTTGGATCTAGGATACCCATAGCGATCATGTCGCCGTATTCGCCCGTTGCAGCGTTGTAACCGTAGTTACCTTCGCCAGCACGAACGTTGTTAGCAACAACAGACTCTTCGTCACCTGCGTTCTTAGTGATTTGACGGATAGGCGCTTCCATTGCACGTAGTGCAACGCGGATACCTACGTTTTGCTCTTCGTTGTCGCCTTCAATGTTAGCCACTTTAGATGCAGCACGGATAAGTGCAACACCACCACCAGCAACCACACCTTCTTCAACTGCAGCGCGAGTTGCGTGAAGTGCATCTTCTACGCGGTCTTTCTTCTCTTTCATCTCAACTTCAGTCGCAGCACCAACTTTGATTACTGCAACACCGCCAGCTAGCTTAGCAACACGCTCTTGTAGTTTCTCTTTATCGTAGTCAGATGTTGCATCTTCGATTTGTTGACGGATTTGAGCAACACGACCTTGGATCATCGCTTCTTCACCCGCGCCATCGATAATGGTTGAGTTTTCTTTGGTGATCGTTACACGCTTAGCTTGACCTAGGTCTTCTAGCGTTACTTTTTCTAGGTCTAGACCGATCTCTTCAGAGATAACCGTACCGCCAGTTAGGATAGCGATGTCTTGTAGCATTGCTTTACGACGGTCACCAAAACCAGGTGCTTTAACAGCAGCAACTTTCACGATACCGCGCATGTTGTTTACAACTAGAGTTGCAAGCGCTTCGCCTTCTACATCTTCAGCGATGATTAAAAGTGGACGAGATGCCTTAGCTACTGCTTCTAGAGTCGGAAGAAGTTCACGGATGTTTGAAACTTTCTTGTCGATAAGAAGGATAAATGGGCTCTCTAGATCAACAGAACCTGCTTCTTGGTTGTTGATGAAGTAAGGAGATAGGTAACCGCGATCGAACTGCATACCTTCAACTACGTCTAGCTCGTCTTGTAGAGCCTGACCTTCTTCAACGGTGATAACGCCATCACGACCTACTTTTTCCATCGCTTCAGCAATGATGTTACCTACAGTCGCATCAGAGTTTGCAGAGATAGTACCTACTTGCGCGATAGCTTTAGTATCAGCACATGGAACAGAAAGGCCTTTTAGCTCTTCAACAGCAGCCGTTACTGCTTTGTCGATACCGCGCTTAAGGTCCATTGGGTTCATGCCAGCTGCAACCGCTTTTAGGCCTTCAGTGATGATAGCTTGAGCTAGAACTGTAGCTGTCGTTGTACCGTCGCCCGCTGCGTCGTTCGCTTGCGAAGCCACTTCTTTAACCATTTGTGCGCCCATGTTTTGGAACTTGTCTTCAAGCTCGATTTCACGTGCAACAGAAACACCATCTTTAGTAATAGTTGGTGCGCCAAATGATTTGTCTAAAACAACGTTACGGCCTTTAGGGCCTAGCGTTACTTTTACTGCGTCAGCCAGAACGTTTACACCTTCTAGCATTTTAATACGTGCGTCGTTACCAAATTTAACGTCTTTAGCAGCCATCTTTATTTCCTTTAAATTCTTTATTCAGTCAGTTCAGTTTGTATAGCGCGGATTACTCAACGATCGCCATGATGTCATTTTCAGACATGATCAGAACTTCTTTACCGTCGATTTTTTCAGACTTAGTGCCGTAGCCTTCAGCAAAGATAACAGTGTCGCCAACTTTAACGTCCAATGGTTGTACTGAACCATTTTCTAGGATGCGGCCTTTACCCACAGCTAGAATTACACCGCGAGTTGATTTTTCAGCGGCAGAACCAGTTAGAACGATGCCACCAGCAGATTTAGATTCAACTTCTTGGCGCTCAACGATAACTCGGTCGTGTAGAGGACGGATATTCATCGGTCGTATCTCCTGATAATTTCCATTTAATTTGATAGTTGCCACGATTGGCATGGGGTTAAAGAGTATGTTGGGGCGAAGTGAAAGATCCCAAGGGGTAGAAAGGAAATTTTGTGATCTCAAGAGCAGATACGAGTAAACGGGATGCGAGATGCGAAAAGCAAAAACACACCTGCGAATTGTCCTGTGTAACTATCAGGGATAAAACAAAAGAAGACTGCATATCTTTTCTCCGCTTTTAGCCCTTCGATACTTGTTTACCCGCATCTCGTAACTGCCCCTCTCGCTCTTCGTATCTCGTTTACTCGAATCCCGCTTCTGCTTTTAAGCTCTTCGTATCCCGATTACTCGCATCTCGTATCTGCTCTTTAAGCTATTCCCTTCCCGCCCACATCTGTTTATCCTACACCTTTTTCGTTCCAACTGGCGTTTTACATGCAAGATAAGCACGGGCTTTTGACCGCCCCCATTGCGAGTACATTACGTACCATGACCATTCCGACTATCTTCGGCATGGTTGCGATCTTGATGTTTAACTTGGTCGATACCTTCTTTATCTCACTACTCGGCACACAAGCACTTGCAGCAGTGAGCTTTACCTTCCCAGTGACCTTCGCCATCAACTGCATCACCATGGGCATCGGTGTGGGGCTGTCCACATGTATTGGGCGCTTGCTGGGCCAAGGCTGCGCACAAAATGCAGCTCGCTTTACTTGCCATGGATTATTGCTTGCCGTACTGCTTGTTGGGTTTGCATCCACACTAGGGCTGGTAACGCTTGAGCCGATGTTCACCTTACTGGGGGCAGAGCCAGAATTACTGCCACTGATATCTGAATACATGACAGTTTGGTACTTAGCGATCCCGCTGCTTGTTATCCCAATGGCAGGCAACAGCGCGATACGAGCGAGTGGCGATACCAAAACCCCTGCCAAGATCATGATGTTGGCGGGCCTGATTAACGGCATTCTCGATCCACTTCTTATCTTCGGTTACGGGCCTTTCCCCGAACTCGGGATTCAAGGCGCCGCCATCGCTAGTGGTTTCAGTTGGTTTGGTGCGTTGTGTGGTTCGCTTTATGTATTAATCCAACGAGAGAAGTTACTCGCTCCGCCAAAAGCTCAAGAGGTTATCCGCGACTGGAAACAAATCCTCTCCATTGGCACCCCAGCAGCACTTTCAAACGCGTTAAACCCACTCGCTGGGGCCATCATTATGATGATGCTGGCTAAACAAGGAACCGAAGCTGTCGCTGCTTATGGCGCTGCTCAACGTATTGAATCGATTCAAATCATCGTTTTGATGTCTCTCACTTCCGCTCTTACCCCTTTTATGGCGCAGAACTTTGGGGCAGAGAATCCACAACGTAGTTTCAAAGCTCTATTCTTGAGCATGCGTTTTGCCGTGCTATTCCAAGGTTTGATCTTTTTGATGATGGTGCCACTGAGCATCCCTTTAGCCGCCCTCTTTTCTCAGGAAGAGTCTGTTCGAGGTATTTTGTGGCACTACCTGTTAGTCGTGCCATTTAGCTATGGCTTCCAAGGCATTGTGATGATGCTAATCAGTGCAATGAATGCCATGCATCAACCACTCAAAGCCTTCCAATGGAGCTTCATGCGCCTGTTTGTATTTACCCTGCCATTTGCCTGGGTAGGCAGCCAAATTGATGGTGTCGAAGGCCTATTTATTGGACTAGCGCTAGGAAACATAATGGGTGGCATTTCAGGGTATTTGTTTGCGCTTCGTATAAGGGGTAAAGCAGATTCGGGATGCGAGTAATCGGGATTCGAAAAGATAAAAAGCAGATACGGGATTCGAGTGGCGGAATACGAAAAGACAAAAAGCAGATGCGGGATGCGAGTAATCGGGATTCGAAAAGATTAAAAAGCAGATGCGGGAT
>NZ_MCYD01000991.1:0-15787 GCF_002876325.1 Vibrio sp. 10N.261.52.A1 | reverse complement strand
GATCTGTGCCTCAATTAATCGAGCTTAAATTGATAGAAGGGTAAATGGTTGGGAGGAGTACGTTACGCGTTTCGGCTATTAGCTGATTTTAAGAACAGTTTTGACGAAGTTTTTATCTTTTAGAGGGTTATTGCCTAATTTGTTATTTATTTTGCATTGCGCTTTTTGAGGAATTCTTTGGCACAGAGCTCAAAACGTCAGGAATAAAAAAACCAGCGACGAATGCCACTGGTTTGAAGATTCTTGCTTGGGTTCGCTAGCGTTTAAAGTTACGCAAGCTCTGGCAACTTACTGTTTCTTACCGCCAACTTGAACGTAGTCGATACCGATAATGCGGTTGATGATACCAAGGGCGGAGCTTGTGTCAGAGTTTGTTGAACGGATGGTATCAACACTTGCACCTTCAGGAACCAGTTCCATTGCACGATCTTGTGTGTTACCAGGAATTTGGAAGCCTACGATATTGAAGCTTTCAGCGTGCGCTGTGTACACTTCATCGTTGTGGCTAATACCTGAACAGCCTGCAAGAGAGACAATGCCCAAAACAACTAATAACTTTTTCATAAACATACCTTTAGAATAATTGGGATCTAGAGGGTTACCCTTTGGCACTCATGACTCATAAAGAACGTCGGAGCGGCTCTTCGCCGCACTCAAGTGACAAGCCATCAATAGTGGTAGCAAGGTTATCTAGATCGAATAAATGGATAGGAAGACAGTGTCTCCCAACCGATGTGAGCATTATTTCAGAGGTGTTTTGTCGTTACTGTATGGCTTTGTCAGCTGCTTCGTTACACAGTGGAAAAGTGATGATGAAGACCGCACCTTTCAAACTTGGGCTTTGAGCAATTTGGACGGTTGCATGGTGTTGGGCGCAGATTTTATGGACGATAGATAACCCTAAGCCATGACCACTCTTCGCTTTGTTACGTGCTTTGTCGCCAACATAAAAGGGATCGAATAGGTGTGCTCGGTGTTCTTCTGCAACGCCATCACCATCGTCGTGCACCGCGATTTGCAGCTGCTCTTGGTGTTTAGTTACTTCAATTGAAATCTGTGTGCGTGCAAATTTCATGGCGTTACGTACGAGGTTATCCAAAGCACGATTGAGCAGGGTTTCGTCAGCCACTATCGATTGCTCGTGTTCTGGTAAGTAAAGGTCAATACTGAGCGCGGTCTCTTTGCTCCAGCGCGTCGTCGCGTGCTCGAGAAAGTCTTTTATTTCCAATGGCTGCTGTAGGCTTTCGAGTTCAGTGCTGTCGAGCTTGGCATAATACAAAAGCTCATCAACCATCTTCTCCATCTCTTCCGTGTCTTCAACAATGCTCTCAATGGTTTTCTCTTGTTCTTCGCTTAACGGCGTGTCTTTCAGCATTTCAGCTTGCCACTGAATACGAAATATTGGTGTGCGCAGTTCATGAGCGACCGCATTGGTGAGCGAGCGATTACTTTCAATTAAGCGGTGAATCCGATCGGCCATGAGGTTGAAGGACTTGTTCAATGATCCAATCGCAATGCCACTTGAGGTTTCAGCGCGCGAAGAGAGGTCCCCTTCTGCAAAGCTGAGAGTGGCAGATTCTAGCTTTTTAACTCGGCGGAATATGATCAGTACGTGGCATAAGCCATATAAGATAAAGCTTCCTAAAAAGAACAACCAAATAAGATCATCCTCTAACTCTATCTTTTGCCTAACAAACGCTTCGCTGTTGGGGAGGTAGTGGTAAGTGTTGTCACTACTTGCTAAGCGAAACCACAGGTCACGTTCGTCATCATGAAAGATAAAGGTGTCTGGATGAGCAATGAAGAATTGTGAAACGGGGTCTGGTATTTCATCTTGTGGGCTGAGGATCACCAGTTTATTTCGTGTGGTTTCGACAAACTGGTTTATCGCTTGATGAGCAGCTTCAAGCCCTTGATTATTAACGATGTTTTCTATCAGCTGTTGATGGGCTGCCGCTTCATAATCTTGCAGTACATATTCGTAGTCAGTATTGAGCTGATAGACACTGATTTCATAGGCGATAATACCTGCCATAAAACAAACTAACAGCCCTATTAGGGACTCCAAATAGATACGTCGCATAATTGTTCTCTTTCATTACGCTCGTACTGAGCGAGGTTAATGCCAAGCGGTGGAAACAAATAAGTAACCTTTACCGCGAATGGTCTGAATTTTTTCTGCTGGCGTATGGTCGTCACCCAGTATTTTCCTTAGGCGCACGACTTTGTTGTCAATGGTTCGATCAATGCCGTCATACTCAATACCACGCAAGGTTTGTGTCAAATAGTCACGTGATAGTGGTGTATTAGGGTTACTCGCCAATAGCCAAAGTAGGTCAAATTCACTGTCTGTGAGTGACAACACTTCACCTGCCAGTTCGCACTTCTTATAGGTGTTTTTTAACACCAGTTGATCGAATTGTAGGCTGTCTGAGTCATCGGCTGAAGCGGTACTAGTGTCTTGGCGGCGTAATAATGAACGAACTCTTGCAAGCAGAACTCTTGGTTTGATTGGCTTAGTGACATAGTCATCAGCCCCTGTCTCTAAGCCTGCGACGTGATCAAAGTCGTCGTCGCTAGCAGTGAGCATCAAGATTTTACCTTTGTAATGTGTACGCGTCTGTCGGCAGATTGTAAGTCCGTCGCTTACAGGAAGCATCAGGTCCAGTAATACAATGTCTGGTTGTTCAGCGAGGATAGTCTGTGCAGCACTGCTGCCATCATCGAGTACCGAGACGTCAAAATCTTGCGCGATAAAGTAGTCTTGCAACATTTTTTGAAGCTTTAAATCGTCTTCCACGATGATCATTCTAGGTTTTGTCATTCCATTATCAGCCTTATCGTGTGTTTAACTTATGAGATTCCGTGAGTGCAATTATCTTATTAGATAATCATAGTTGTATATCAGATTGGAATGCTTCACGAAAAATACCTGATGCGAATGATTAAACACTTTATAAGTTAGTTCAATGCTGAATTGACATTTACAACAAAAATAAAAAACGATGTTCAAAAATAATTACACTCTCATACATTCACAGGACAGATGTGTATGTCTTTAAATAATAGAATCATATCTATCAAAACATGATGGGAATAACTCAATGAATCACTATCGAAAAGCATTACTGGCGTTATCTTTGACTCTTTTAGCAGGCTGTAATTCAAGTTCCAGTTCGAATAAGCCTGCTACTCAAGCGCAAGCGAAACCTAAGGCTGATTACGTATTTTCATCGGCTAAGCTTGGTGAGTTGTATCAAGTGCGACAGGAGGTCCAAGAATCAATGAGGCTGACCTATGATGGTGTTCAGTATGAAAAAATTCTGTTTGCTCATCCTATTGATGGAGGGGAAATGGTAGTTAGGCTTGCGGATAGCTTAGGCCAAAGCGTTGACCTTTATTTAACAGATGAAAAAATCGGTGTCTGTGCAATTTATAGTCAGGGTAATGTTGATCCATTTGATTGTAGAGCGGCTCAACGTTCAATTGGCAATGATACGACGTTAATCGATACGACAACGGCTCAGAGAAAGCTTGTAGTTAAGCTCGAGTATCAAAATGAAGAGGTTGAACATGTCTCTGACGTTGGGTCTACTATCTTGAGTGAAACTAAAAGTGGGAACAAGGTAACAATCACCACATCGTTTGCTTTCAATGATTTTTACCGTGATGTGCTCAAAAATACTGGTGCTGTTGAGCGTATTACTTCCAGTCTAGGCGCAACAACCTTCTCCCAGCTCCTTGCAATCGTGAAGTCAAACATAGGCAGTAAGTTTACGTTGAAGTTTGATAACCATATTGCCGGTAGCTTGGATGATGAAATCAACATGTATACCGGGCTCATGATCTATAATCACAAGATGACGACAGTTGTGACACCAGCGGGGTCGGTTTTCTCGGGTGGTACGGACTTATTCGCAGCGGGTTACCCACGTATTTTACAACGTGCAGACACCAGTAAAGCCATTGAACAGAATAAGCAGGTTGGTGTGCATAGTTGGGCTGAGGGAGATAAAACCGCGAAAGAATTTCCTTACACTAACGAGAGCCATCGCAGCCAAGCGACTTACTTTAAGAAGGTGATGGGAGACAAAGGGATCGCTTTTTATATGTTTACCCTAAATTCAGCCCCAGCTTCTGGTGAGCATTGGATGACGAAAGCGGACTCTGATAAATACAGTTTCATTACCCGTATTGAGTAAGTTTGGGGACGACAACTGATCATTCTCCACCGATTGCTAAAGGTTGATAGTGGCTTTGTCATTATCAACCTTTTTTGTGGTTTTTGTTTCCATTTCAACTTCATTCTCAAATTGAGAAAAATGAATAGCTCGAATATAAATCTTTGTTATGAAAGACTTTATTTTTCGGCACTATACTTGCTCTTCTCCTCTTTACACGTTTCAGGCTAGTGAAAGAGGGAACAGAATGAGAAATTGGAATTCAGTCATACTGCCGAGTTGCTTGGCGCCATGTGTCGCGATGGCGTTGACCACGGCGGATCTAACGTTTGAATCTGGCGCGGATGCGTCCAACTATTCAGCAAAAGGTAAACCTAATAATACGTATTCGGTGTCAGCATCACTGCCTCAAGACGTGCTAACCAACGTCTATTCGATGTTGCCTGAAGGTACCACCGTCAACAGCGCTTTTATTGCCCCTGAGCGCTACTCGAGCATCGACATTGATGATGAGTTGGACGGTGCAGAGTACGCCACAGCCACAATCACTTTTTTGAACGAAGGGGCGGGTTACCGTAACACTCTTGGTTACTTCGTTTTTGATACCAATAACCCTCCAGCTACTAAAGACGATATCAACGCACACGTCGTGGTGTTTCCTAATACGTCCGTTGCTGATGTTGGGGAAATGCAAGAAGGGGACTCCATCGATCTCAGTGTCCAGCTTACGGCAGGTCAAACATTAGCCTTTTTTATCATCTCGAATGGTTGGGGCTGGGAAGGATCTTATAACAACATCCCGTGGCTTGGTGGCTGGGGCACACCTTTCTACAGCTATCCAGCGCTTAACCCTGAGGCGTCAGCTGACAATAGAAGACATAATGTTGCTTTCCTGGATACAGAGAATGAGTTTTTGGTACTTGGCTTTGAGGATATTTATCGTCCAACGGGAGACAACGATTTTAATGATTTGATCTTTACTGTTGAAGTTACGCCATTTATTGCTGTTGATGGGGTTAACGAAGATGGCACAACAGACTCAAAATATGAGGTGCTTGTCCAAGAGAACAATGAAGATGTGACAGTGACAACCGTCTACCCAAGTTCGAACAGCTACGCAACGATCGCCTTTGAGGATAACTGGCCACTAAAAGGTGACTACGACTTCAATGATGTGGTTTGGCGCTACAAAGTGACGGAGCAGCTCAATGGTCAACGAGAACTTAAAAACTTGACCGTAGATTACACACTTCAAGCGATGGGGGCAGGCTACTCGAATGGTTATGCAGTGAAACTACCGAATGTTTTACCTGCGAACGTAGCATCTACCACACTCACTCGTAATGGCGTTGCCGTTGGTCACACGATTTTACAAGCGGGAGACAGTGAGACGATATTGATGGTGTCAGAAAATCTAAGAGAGGATCTGGAAAACTTAGGTGAACTAACAGAAAGCTGTGTTTTCTATCGAACCCAAAGTGCGTGTTCTGGGGTACAAAACGCTGACGTGCTTAACTACCAACTGTACGTGGAATTTACTACACCAGTATCACGTGATGATATAGGTTACCCACCTTATGACTCGTTTATCTTTGGAGCTGATGGTACTTATCACGGTGACTTCGTTGCGACCCCACCGGGTATGACGTGGCAAACTCACTTAAAAGAGTTTTCAGGTACAAGTGATATGAATGACACCTTGTTCAACAGTCATGATGATAGCTCTTCAGGCTCTGAGTCGTTCAAAACCAGCAATAACATGCCATGGGTTATTAATATTCGAGACGAATGGGATCACCCTGTAGAACTGGTTGATATCAGTGATGCCTATACGTCATTCCCTACATGGGTAACCAGCAGCGGTGAAACTGATGGTGAATGGTATAAAGCACCGACCACTAACAAAGTTATATCAGCGACGGATGAGTAGGAGAGCAGCATGAATAAGATCAGCAAATTAATCACCATGACATCCTTCTCACTCATAGTTAGTGCTTGTGGCGGCGGTGGAGGAGGTGGCGGTGGTAACACGAGTGCATCACCTGCACAGACTCCAGATGCGACACCGTCTCCAACGCCTGCTCAACTGCCTGCGTCAGCAATCCAACCAGCCGCGATCAGTACGTCTGACATTGTGGCGCCTGTTGGTTTCTCATTTGATATTGGGGAGAAGATCAGCTTGTCAATGGATTACACGGGAACGACGGCAGGGGCTCTTCATTTGTACTCTGAGTCAGCATTTGTCATGAGTAATGGTGATGTTGTTGCGGAGCCTACTTCTCGAATCACAACCGTTTATCCAACACACACCGATGTCGTAGAGTTAGAAGTCAATGGTAACTGGGAGCAGATCTATGCTCGTTGGGTGCCAATGAGTAGTAAGGAGCAAGAACAGAGCTGGGTGATCACACTTGATCAGTCGAGCAATAGTTACCATTTGGCTTTCTAGTAACGTGTCGCTTATCGACAAAATATTGAGCGATAGTATCTCCAACGTAAAGTACCCAAATATTTGGGTACTTTTATTTTTCACCTGCTTTCCCTTCCTTTATTCCAAAGAAAAATAGAGCTGAAAAGAGGGCTCTCTCATTTAGTAAGCCCACCTCCTCTTCTGCTTAAAACTTAGGCGTTTTAATCAATATCTGTTGAGCCATAACCATCATAGTTCAAACTTTTAATGAATTTGATTAGTGCTCTAAATTAATGTTAAGTTGTTGTTTTTATTGTGATTTTTGTTTGGGTGGTGTTGTTTTGTTAATGGTTTGTTTTAAATAATCATTTGAACCCTAACTAAATTTCTGTCATTTTATATTTAACTGAACGTTCAATAAAAAATAAAAGGACTGAGAAATGCCGAAGGTTGGGATGCCTGACATACGTAAACCACAGCTTGTTCAAGCGACCATGACGGTGATTGATCGAGTCGGTTTGCATGCCGCAAGTATTGCGTTGATCAGCAAAGAAGCGGGAGTCTCTACCGGTATTATCAATCACTATTTTGGCGGCAAACATGGCCTGCTTGAAGAAACCATGCGCGAAATTCTTCGCCAACTCTCCAATACCATCACCACCTCATTAAAAGCCCTCCCTGTTGATGCTCACCAACAGAGGATCAATGCGATCATCGATGGCAACTTCGAAGGCTATCAAGCCGAGAATAAGGTCGCGAAGGCGTGGTTGGCGTTTTGGTCTTACTCCATGCATGACGAACAGTTAAAACGATTACAGCGCGTGAATGAAATACGTTTACTCTCGCATTTACGCCTTGAATTGAAAGGTATTTTGGATCATGAACAAGCGGATCTCGTTGCTCACGGGATTGCTTCTCTGATTGATGGTTTATGGCTGAGAGGCACGTTAAACCCTGATGGTATCGATGCTAAGAAAGCCAAAGCCATCATCAATGATTACCTTGATAAACAACTAACGTTCTACTCGTGTCATACCAAGTAGACCACAGTTTAGTCATAGAACAGCACTAGAACGACCAATACTTACAACTAACATTCAAACAAGACCAGCAGAGTCTAATAACAACAACTAAGTCAGAATCTCAAATGGAAATGAACTCGTTATACATTGACGGCGCAGCAGTGAAAGCTACGTCTGGTGAAACCTTTGATAGCATCAACCCTGCAAACGGCGAACCTATTGCCAAGCTGGGACAAGCCTCTACCGCGGATGTAGATAGCGCTATCGAATCAGCAAAACGTGGCTTCGCAGTGTGGTCTGCAATGACAGCAGTCGAGCGTAGTCGTATTCTTTTGAAGGCGGTAGAAATACTTAGAGCTCGAAATGATGACCTTGCAAAACTTGAGGTTGTTGATACCGGTAAACCACTACAAGAAGCGATTGAAGTGGACGTAGCCTCTGGCGCGGATGTTATTGAATACTTTGCTGGCCTGGCGCCGACGATGCAAGGTGACCAACAACCGCTTAGCGAATCTCAGTTTTTCTATACACGTCGTGAACCGTTAGGCATTTGTGCGGGCATTGGTGCGTGGAACTATCCAATCCAAATTGCGATGTGGAAATCAGCTCCGGCGTTGGCGGCGGGCAACGCGATGATTTTCAAACCGTCTGAAGAAACCCCTCTCACAGCTCTAAAGCTTGCAGAAATTTTTTCCGAAGCTGGCCTTCCTGATGGCGTGTTCAACGTGGTTCAAGGTGACTATCGTGTTGGCCAAATGCTTACGGCTCATCCTGACATCGCTAAAGTGTCTTTCACGGGTGAAACCGGTACGGGTAAAGCAGTGATGGCTGACAGCGCTAAAACGCTGAAATCAGTGACGATGGAGCTTGGTGGAAAATCACCAATGATCGTGTTTGATGACGCAAAACTGGACGACGCGGTTTCGGCTTCTATGGTGGCAAACTTTTATACTCAAGGCGAAGTATGCACCAATGGTACTCGTGTTTATGTGCACGAAAATATTTATGACGCATTCATCGAACAACTCAAAACGCGCACAGAGAAATTGATCATTGGTAATCCAATGGAGATGGGGACTCAGATCGGTGCATTAATTTCTAAAGAGCATCTTTCGAAAGTCCTTGGTGCGATTGAGCTGGCTAAACAGTCTGGCGCAACTTTGTTGACGGGTGGCTACCAAGTAACGGATAACGGCCTCGAAAACGGCAATTTTGTTATTCCAACCGTGTTTGTCGACTGTGATGACTCTATGCCACATGTCCAGCAAGAGATCTTTGGCCCTGTGATGTCGGTGATGAAGTTTACCGACGAAGACGATGTGATTCGCCGTGCTAACGACACCAAATATGGTCTGGCTGCAGGTGTATTCACACAGAACCTTTCTCGCGCACACCGTGTGATTCACCAAATGCAGGCGGGTATTTGTTGGGTAAATACGTGGGGTGATTCACCGGCAGAAATGCCTGTTGGTGGCTACAAACTTTCGGGTATTGGTCGTGAAAACGGACCAGAGACTCTACTTCATTATACGCAGACTAAGAGCATTCTTGTCGAACTTGGCGATTACGCCAGCCCTTATGCCTAACGCGTAACACTCGATTTAACGGGCTAGCGTGAAGAGCTAGCCCAACTGACTCATCTCAGGGAATAGATAACATGGAACAACGCTACGATTATATTATCGTCGGCGCGGGTTCGGCCGGCTGTGTGTTAGCGGATAGGCTAACGGAAAGCGGTGAACATAGCGTTTTATTACTGGAAGCTGGTGGCACGGATAAGAGCATTTTTATCCAGATGCCAACCGCGCTTTCTTACCCAATGAATACTGAAAAGTACGCTTGGCAATTTGAAACCGAGCAGGAACCGGGCCTTGATGGACGTGAGCTGCACTGCCCACGTGGCAAGGTGTTAGGTGGTAGCTCGTCAATCAATGGCATGGTTTACGTGCGTGGCCATGCATGTGACTTCGACCAGTGGGAAGAAGAGGGCGCTGCCGGCTGGAATTACCAAGCGTGTTTGCCTTATTTTCGCCGTGCTGAATCGTGGAATAAAGGCGGTGATGAATACCGTGGTGACAATGGTCCTGTCGGCACATGTAACGGTAACGATATGGCGCTTAACCCACTTTACCAAGCCTTCATCGACGCGGGTAAAGACGCCGGTTACCCAGAAACACAAGACTACAACGGCTATCAGCAAGAAGGCTTCGGCACCATGCATATGACGGTAGATAAGGGTGTTAGAGCCTCAACCTCTAACGCTTATCTGCGTCGAGCATTGAAGCGCCCAAACCTTACGTTGAAAAAAGGCATCGTGGCACGCAAGTTTCTGATCGAGGTTCAACCGGACCAAAGCAAGAAAGCAGTCGGTGTGGAATTTGAAAAGTCAGGTAATATTCAAACTGCTATGGCGAACAAGGAAGTGATCTCTTCTGCGGGCTCTATCGGGTCTGTTCAACTACTACAACTATCAGGTATCGGCCCGAAAGCGGTACTTGAAAAGGCAGGCGTGGAAGTTAAACACGAGTTGAATGGTGTGGGTGAAAACCTTCAAGACCACCTAGAAGTCTACTTCCAATATCACTGTAACGAACCTATCACGCTTAACAGTAAGCTTGGCTTGGTGAGCAAAGGAATGATCGGTGCAGAGTGGATTCTTACTCGCAAAGGCTTAGGTGCGACCAATCACTTTGAGTCGTGCGCCTTCATTCGATCTCGCAAAGGGTTGAAGTGGCCAAATATCCAATACCACTTCCTACCAGCAGCAATGCGTTACGACGGCCAAGCCGCCTTTGATGGTCATGGCTTCCAAGTACACGTTGGTCCTAATAAACCAGAAAGCCGCGGCACGGTTGCTATCACCTCAGCAGATCCGCATGCCAAACCTCAGATTCAATTCAACTACATTTCGACCGAGCAAGACCGCCAAGATTGGCGTGATTGTATTCGTCTAACGCGCGAAATTTTGTCGCAACCAGCAATGGACTTTTACCGTGGCGAAGAGATTCAGCCAGGATCGGATGTGACTTCCGATGAAGCGATTGACGAATGGGTTAAGCAGAATGTTGAAAGTGCTTATCACCCATCATGTGGCTGCAAAATGGGTGCTGACGATGATCCGATGGCAGTGCTTGATGAGCAGTGTCGCGTTCGCGGCGTTGATAATCTGCGTGTCGTTGACTCGTCTGTTTTCCCAACCATTCCAAACGGAAACTTAAACGCGCCAACCATCATGGTTGCTGAGCGCGCTTCTGATTTGATTTTGGGGAAACCAATGCTCAAAGAACAAGACGTGCCAGTGTGGATTGCGCCGGAATGGCAAGAAAAGCAAAGAATCAACAAACCAGTCAGGGAAGCGTAACGCCCTATGACTAAGTAAAAAACAGCAATAAAAATAATTAGTTAAAAGTCAGCAAAACTGCCTCTACTGTTTGAGAAGAGGCAGAAAAAAGGAAAGATTAAAAGGAACCATTATGACGACTCTAAACATGCACAACGTGACCACAAAAACGTTAGCCACATTTGCGATTAGCTCATTTGCATTTGCAGCTAACGCTTCCGTTGAACCACAACAATGTGAAAACGTCCGTTTTGCCGATGTCGGTTGGACTGACATTACTGCCACCACCGCTGTCACTACTGAGCTTTTAAAAGGCTTAGGCTACACCACCAAAACCGACCTACTTTCAGTACCTGTAACTTACTCTTCAATGGCTAATGGCGACATCGATGTGTTCCTAGGAAACTGGATGCCGACTATGGAAGGTGACATTGCTAAATACCGCGAAGCGGGCACTGTGGAAACTGTTCGTGCCAACCTTGAAGGTGCGAAATACACACTAGCGGTACCTAAATACGTGTACGACGCGGGGGTTAAAAGCTTCGCAGATCTTGCAAAGCACGCTGACAAGTTCAAAGACCGTATTTACGGCATTGAACCAGGTAATGATGGTAACCGTCTAATCCAGTCGATGATCGACTCAGACGCATTCGGTCTAAAAGATTTTAGCCTAGTTGAATCAAGCGAAGCGGGCATGGTGTCGCAAGTATCACGCGCAGCACGCCGCAGCCAATGGATTGTTTACCTTGGTTGGGCACCGCACCCGATGAACAGCAACGTTGAGATGGAATACCTTGCTGGCGGTGACGACTTCTTTGGCCCGAATTACGGTGGCGCGAATGTTTACACCAATGTTCGTTCAAACTATCTATCTGAATGTTCAAATGTCGGTCAGCTTCTGCAAAACCTAGAGTTCACACTAGAGATGGAAAACCAATTGATGGAAGCGATTTTGAACCAAAACGTGAAGCCAGAGAAAGCGGCCCAGCAATGGTTGAACAGCAATCCACAACAAGTGGAAGCTTGGTTAGACAACGTTAAGACACATAAAGGTGAATCTGCAACTCAAGCGGTTACAGAGTACCTAAAGCAAGTAAAAGCATAGTTCTAACTATCGTTCTGTTTACCAAAGCTACATAAAGAATAAAGGTGGGCTTCGGCCCGCCAATAATGAAAGGCAATATTGTGAATTTTATTACGGAAAACAAAATCCCTGTCGGACAATGGATGGAAGCTGGTGTTGACTGGTTAACTATCAACGCAGCGGGCTTTTTTGATGCTATTTCTATCTTTTTAGAAACCGTTATTCTGTTTTTAGTCGATGTATTTAAATGGATGCCGCCTGCGCTCCCTATTGTGATTACCGCTGCGATCGCTTGGTATTTACACCGTAAATTGTCGTTGGTGATCTTCGTTGTCGCGGCGCTTCTGACCATCCTCAACCTTGGCTATTGGCAAGAAATGCTGGAAACCTTTGTTCTCGTCTTTGCGGCGACAACGATTTCCGTATTAATTGGCGTACCGGTTGGCATCATGGCGGCGCACCGCCCTTGGTTATACACCTTACTACGCCCCATTCTTGACTTAATGCAGACGGTACCAACGTTTGTCTACCTTATCCCAACCTTGGTTCTATTCGGTTTAGGCATCGTTCCGGGCTTAATCTCAACCATAATTTTTGCTATCGCAGCGCCAATACGTCTGACCTACTTGGGTGTGACTAAGGTGCCAGAAGAGCTGATTGAAGCGGGTAAAGCGTTTGGCGCTAGCCGTATGAAGTTACTCCTCAAAGTGGAATTGCCGGCAGCATTACCAAGCATCATGGCAGGTGTCACTCAGTGCATCATGTTATCGCTTTCTATGGTCGTGATTGCGGCGCTTGTTGGTGCTGACGGGCTTGGTAAACCAGTGGTTCGTGCCTTGAACACAGTGAACATCTCACAAGGTTTTGAAGCCGGACTTGCGATTGTACTCGTTGCTATCATTCTGGATCGCTTGTGCAAAACACCTAATCAGAAGGAGGCTTAATCATGTCTATTTCTCAAGAACAAAAGACAGTGGACGCAATTACGATTAAAAATCTTGATGTCGTTTTTGGTGATAAACCGAAGCAAGCGCTTGAGTTGCTCGACCAAGGCAAAACTCGTCAGGAGATCATTGATGAGACCGGCCAAGTCGTCGGCGTAGACAATGTATCTCTCACGGTTAAAGAGGGCGAAATCTGCGTGCTGATGGGCTTATCGGGCTCAGGGAAATCTTCGTTACTTCGAGCTGTAAACGGCTTGAATGAGATCAGCCGCGGCTCGCTGGCGATTAAAGATGGCGATAAGCAGGTCGATTTAGGTGAACAGTGCGATGAAGCGACACTTCGTCATCTGCGTACCCACCGAGTTTCGATGGTATTCCAAAAGTTTGCCTTAATGCCTTGGTTAACCGTCTTGGATAACGTGGCGTTTGGTCTTGAAATGCAAGGCGTTGCTAAAAGTGTTCGCCGAGCTAAGGCGCGTGAGCAGCTTGAAATGGTAGGTCTTGCGGAGTGGGAAACTAAATTCCCTCATGAGCTTTCTGGTGGTATGCAGCAACGTGTTGGTTTAGCGCGAGCTTTCGCCATGGACACTGACATTCTGTTGATGGACGAACCGTTTTCAGCCCTTGACCCATTGATTCGTGCACAGCTTCAAGATGAGTTGATCACACTGCAGAACAAGCTCAATAAAACGATTTTGTTTGTCAGCCATGATTTAGACGAAGCGCTGAAGATTGGTAACAACATTGCGATCATGGAGTCAGGCAAGCTGATTCAACATGGTAAACCTGAAGAGATTGTACTTACACCTAAAACGGAATACGTGAAGGACTTCGTTGCTCATACTAACCCATTGAATGTACTAAAAGGTCGTTCACTGATGCTACCTCTGGATTCTTTAAAACAAGAAGATGAAAGCTGGCAGATCTGCGATTCAAAAGACCTATGGGTTGAGCAGAGCGAAGGGGAGCTATCTGTAAAAGGTGAATCGGATTTGGCACTTGTCGAGTGGAATGAGTCTGATGATTTAACCGAGATCAGCGGGTCGAGTGTGGTTGTGGTAAGCCCTGAGATTGGCATGCGCGACGCAATTAAGCTCAAGCAGATCAGTAACCATCCGATCTTGTTGGTTGAAGATAATCAATTGGTCGGAATCTTGGATAACAGTGAGTTTTACAATGCATTGACGGGGAATTTCCAACTCAATAATGCTGCTTAGTCGTTTGAGTTGAGCACACTCGCTTTTTAATGATAAATAGGTAGTGAAACCTCGCTACCTATCTGACTCTACTCTCTTTTTATTTTTCTCTTGTTCGCGACTTTTCTTTGATTGTTCGCCGCTTAAAACCGTAATATCAGTACTCAAAGTACAAAAGTGTTGTCACGCTCAAACTCAGAGGCATAGAAAAGATTGAGAATAGTATGAACATCAGTACAATGCGGAAAAATTAATGAAGTAATTTATCAATTTACAGTGTAATTCCCGAGCAGCTTTGGCTCTAGTAATTGGAGTTCCTAGTCGCTTGAGCACTGTGAAAACATTCACCGTATATTAGTACAAAGGTCTGCATCTTGGACAAACATGACGAAATCCTGGTCGCTATTCGCCAAATTATTCGCGCTATCGATTTACATTCGAAGAAGCTGAGTAAAGAGTATGGTTTGACTGGCCCTCAATTGATCTTAATGAGAGCAATCCAAGAAATGGGTAACGTGACGATCAAAGAATTGTCTAACCACACCAATGTAAGCCAAGCGACCACCACTACGATCATTGATCGTCTAGAGGTGAATGGCTATGTACAACGTATCCGTAGTGTTGCTGACCGTCGTAAAGTGCATGCGAACTTGACCGAAAAAGGTCAAGAGCTTCTAAACAATGCGCCACCACCACTGCAAGATAGCTTCGTTAACAAGTTTCAAAACCTTGAGCCGTGGGAGCAAAGTCTGCTGCTTTCTTCGATGCAACGTGTGTCATCTATGATGAACGCGGAAGACATTGACGCGGCTCCAGTTCTTCAGCTTGAAGGTATCGCTAATATCGCGAAAAGCTAGACAACACAACCTGAGAACACGAGTTAAATTCAACCCTCGGTACTTATGAATCGGTTAGCCTCCACGATGGTGAGCTTCACCTATTTTGTTTTTAACTTCTCAGAAAAATTGAGTCTTGTACTTTCCTCCTCGTTAGCCAGGTTTCCTGGCTATTTAAAGCTTACTGATTTTTAAACATGCATCTTTATCTGATGATCAGTTACGTCACAAAACCTTCTGTAAGCCACAAAACTTTTTTCAATATAAGCGCGTTCTATCAACTAAAAACAGCCTGCTTAAATTGCTTATTTGGTGCCTTAAATTGGCTAAAAATGGGTGTTTTAAGTTGCTGTTTTTGTTGGTTTTTAATTTGATGTTTTCTGAAGATCCCAGTGGTAGTCTTAGCTTACTTTCTTTAGGGGGCTAAATGGACACTAATAACAGTACTTACCATCACCACAATTTCGCTCAACAAGATCTGTCTGATATGACTTTCACAGCATGTACCTTCATTCGCTGTGACTTTAGGCGTTGTAACCTACGTGACACGACCTTTATCAATTGTAAGTTCATTGAGCAAGGTGATATCGAAGGGTGCCACTTTGGTATCGCAGATTTGCGTGATGCAAGTTTTCAGAACTGCCAGCTCGCCATGGCGAATTTTAGTAACGCCAATTGCTATGGGATTGAGCTACGTGAATGTGACTTGAAAGGGGCTAACTTTACGAGAACAAACTTTGCCAACCAGGTGAGTAATCGTATGTACTTTTGCTC
>NZ_MCYD01000990.1:0-2078 GCF_002876325.1 Vibrio sp. 10N.261.52.A1 | reverse complement strand
CTAGTTCTCTAGAGATAAATTATTCGCTTACGCATTTAGCTCGTGTTGAATCACGTAATCTAGAGCACCAACGACAGCTGCAACTTGTGCGTCGTTACACTCTTCGTCTGTTACTTTGTCGCTGTCTGGGTAAACTTCTGTCGTTGTGCCGTACTTGCAGTTCGTTACGCCGCCACAAAGGCCAAGCTCTTTCATTGGGTAGTTAATCACACCGTGCTGTGTCACTTCTGAGCCAATGATCTTGCCGTCTGCATCTGCTGGTGCAATGTGCGTTACTTTTTCAACTGAAGCAATGACAGCCGCTTGGAATTCTGGCTGAGGGTTTTCAGTGTCACCTACTGTGTAGAAACCATCTGGAATCATACCTTCGATGTACTCAATGCCGTCACGAGCAGCAAGTGCTGGGCGGAATTCAGTTTCATCAGAATCTGTCGTTTCGTGTAGATCAACGTGAACCAGCACTTCTGGTAGAGACGCCACTAATGCACGTAAGTTTGCTGATTCTTCAGCAGGGGTACCTTCATAGAAAGAACGGTTCGGATCAACGGCATTTGGGTTCCAGCGGTTGATGACTTCGTAACCCCAAGGGCTAACACAAGGCGCAACTACTACGTTGAAATGCGCTGCGTATTTCTCTGCTTGAGTATCTGCAAATTTGATCGCACCGTGTACACCACTGGTCTCATAACCGTGAACACCGCCTGTTACTAGAACGGTTGGTTTTGATGCATCCCAGTTTTTGCTCTTGATTGCAAATAGAGGGAAACGCGCCTCATCGTAGCTCAGCGCGCCGTATTGCTCGATATCAAAGCGGCCTGCTAATGCTTGGATTTTAGGAACGACTTCTTGCTGGTATTCGCGCTTAACTGTTCTTTGAGCAAACCATGCTTGACGTTCTGCTTCTTGCCATTTTTTTCCAGGTTCACCAATAGGGTAGTTGTATTCACTTTTCATCTATACTTTTTCTTTTATGTTCGTGAAAGATGCAGACAGACTAGTCCTGTCTCGCTGAGACGGCAATAGAAAACACAGTTTGTGACTTTATTTTTTACAGACTCATAACTTTGATGAGTGAATTGATAGTGTTACATTTTATCTGTTGTTCAATCCTTTAAAAGAGACAATAAAATGGCTGGAGCAAGTTTACTCACATTGTTAGACGACATAGCCACAGTGTTAGACGATGTCGCGCTGATGTCCAAGGTTGCCGCGAAGAAAACCGCCGGTGTATTGGGTGATGATTTAGCACTTAACGCACAGCAGGTGTCGGGTGTTTCCGCGGAGCGAGAAATCCCTGTGGTGTGGGCGGTTGCAAAAGGGTCATTCAAGAACAAGTTGATTCTTGTACCCGCCGCGTTATTGATCAGTGCGTTTATTCCTTGGTTGATCATGCCATTACTGTTAATTGGTGGCCTATTTCTTTGTTTCGAAGGGGCAGAGAAGATCTTAGAAAAGTTCTTTCCACATGCCTACCAAGAGCACGACAAGGGAGATGAAGGTAAAGCCGGTGAATCCATTGAGGACTATGAGAAGAGAAAGGTGAAAGGCGCAATTCGTACCGACTTCATCTTATCCGCAGAAATCATTGTGATTGCTCTGGGTACCGTGACGGGGACCAGCATCTTGACCCAGATTATTGTCGTTAGCTTGATTGCTGTCGTGATGACGATTGGCGTCTATGGCTTGGTGGCAGGGATCGTTAAGTTGGATGATTTAGGCTTCTATCTTCAACGTACATCTAACGGCAGCGCTGTAAAAGCAAAGCTGGGTAATGGGCTTGTTTCCTTTGCGCCAAAGCTAATGAAGATGCTTGCTGTGGTCGGTACGGCTGCCATGTTTTTGGTTGGCGGTGGTATCGTGGTTCATAACGTTCCCGCAATTCATCACTTGATTGAGCCTATCATCATGGACTTCAGCGGACATACGATAGCGACTGCGGTTGTTCCTACTTTGTTGAATGGCGTGATTGGTGTAGTTGCGGGGTTACTTGTTGTCGCGGTTTGGGGTGCGATAGAGAAGGTTCGCGGCAAGTAGGGCTTAAACAACGTCTTAGGCAATGAGTTTGTTAAGTACTTGTC
>NZ_MCYD01000989.1:0-3226 GCF_002876325.1 Vibrio sp. 10N.261.52.A1 | reverse complement strand
CACCGAGACCGTGTACTTTTCGAATGCGCGACGTGAATTACTGATTGGTACATTAAATGGTGTTGTGATTGTTGATTTGGCTAATTCTGAGAAAGAGACCAAGATCAATGGCTCGCATGTGCTCTCTGTTGCTGAAACCACGAATCAATATTGGATTGGTACTGAGCACGGCTTGATTAGTTACAACTTTATTACCGGCGAAATCACTCGTTTTGAACAAGCTGCTAACCAAGACTTTTCGTTACCGGGCGAGAAAATTTACTCACTAATTAACGATCATGCTGGTGGGATGTGGGTCGCGACCAACAACGGTATTCGGTATTTTTCTTTGTTTAGTAAGACATTCTCAAGAACGCCACTCACCGGAATGGGCATGCACTCCAGCAGTATGGTGATCAATAAAGTTGAGCCAATCGGTGAGCATCTATCTTGGGTGGCATCTTCGATGGGCCTCTACCTCGTTGATTCTGAAACTGAAGAGAGGCCTAGGCGCGTATATCCCAAACCAGTACAGGACTTTCAGGTTTTTGGTAGGTCAATTTGGTTGGCGACCGAAGAAGGGATTATAAGCTTCAATACCGAGACGTTGGAGTTTGAAGCGCTGAATTTGCCAAGAGCCATTGAAGGCGTCCACATCGAGAATTTTGCTCTTCAAGGTGATAACACCCTTTGGATGACCTCTGGTCAAAGCCTCTATTCATTATCGATCGACCATATGGAGCTTACGGGCTACGGAATGGATTGGTTGGTGGATAAGTTCCTGCCAGCAAAAATTACAGATCTAAATATTGGTTTACAAGGTCGCGTCTACATCGGCACCGACCATGGCTTCTATTCCTTTGTTGATAAACGGATCAGTTTTAGTCGTTCCAGCGAACGATTTGGCAAAGTGGTTGATATAGAAAAAGCTAATGATGGCTCTCAGTGGTTTGCGGGTAGTTATGGCGTTTATCGGATCCCTTACGATGGTTCGATGATAGAAGAGATCGCCTTGGTTGAAGAGAATATCAGTCCGAGTTGTCTGATTAGCGATGAGAATGGTGTGTGGTTGGGGTCTTCAAAAGGACTTAGCTATTATGGACTGGATGGTCAACTGCACAAGCACATAGGTTCACCATTTGGTTTGATCACCAATGAATTGGCGGCCGGTGCATGTGAACTCTTTTATAGTGAGGAGAATCAATCCTCACGGTTAGTTTTAGGTTCTAAGTATGGTGTGGTGAGTGCATTGTCTAATGAGTTGTTGGTATCTACCACGCCTCATAGCCGAGCATTGCTGAGTAAGATAAGTGTTAACCAAAAGACCGTATCATTGGGTGGGAAGGCCGCGGATTTAGCCGAGATCCCTTATGGTTCATCGATTGGCTTTAAGCTAGGCATTTTGCCTGCTACATTTGCCCCTGCGATGGAGTATCGACTCAATGATGATGAACCTTGGAGTGAGTTTGAAGGTGGCTTATTAACACTCGACCACTTGCTTCCGGGAGATTATACGCTCGAAGTGAAGCCGGTAAAGGATTCACACTATCGTTTTGTCTCCACCAATCAAAGCTTCGCTATAGCGGAACCTTGGTATCTCAGTAATTGGGCTGCTGCGAGCTCTCTTATCTTACTGATTTGTGTGATCACCATTTTGGTTTTTTGGCGTTCGCGTTACGTCACTTTTGCCAACAGACATCTTAAAGCACAAGTAGCTTTGAAAACTGATCAGTTGAGGCACCAAAGTCGGATACTACTGACGACTAATCAGCAACTTAAGAAGCAGTTATCGGTTAAGAATGCGCTTGTGTCTCATACCGCCGATGAACTGTCCTCAGAGGTTAACCAAGTTGCAGCCCTGCTCCCTAATTGGAACGATGAACAAGGTAAGTCGCCGATTCTCGCTCTGAAAAACGGCTTGGCTCAATTGAGTAATCGCCGGCAAGGTGGTGGTGCCGTTGGTTACGATATGATCTTGATCTTGGAGTCTGTTCTAAAGGCTTGGCAAGAAGACTTAGCTAAAGCAGGTATTGAACTAGAGATAAAAGTAGAGACGAAACACAGACATGTATCTTTACTGTATTTTAATCTCGATATTATCTTCAATAGTCTGATCGCAAGCATCATCAAGCGCAACTTTAAGTCGCAGAGCATGATGGTTACGGTTGAAGAGCTGAAAGAACACCTGGTCGTTACCATCTTAGATCATGGTATGCCTTTCCCTAAATTAACCTCTAGCATCAGTGATAATAGTGGAAAGTCGACAGACTTAAATATAGAAAAGTTACCATTGCTGGTGAATCAGAGTGGTGGAGAGCTCAATGCTTTTGTGTCGGAATCTCAGAATAAGGTGCAGCTTACTTGGCCAATTGACTATCAGGTATTAGATAATCTCGAAACCAATACAATAGAGCAGATTGAGACTATCAAGCTCGCTAATACCTCACCTGAACAGTTAAAGCTCAGTGCAGAGCAAGAATGGAAGAACCGAGTGACTCAGCTTGTTAGTGAGCACTACGCTGATGCTGAGTTTGGTACCGCTACTGCTGCTAAGTATCTATTTATGTCTGAGAGAAGCTTACAAAGGCGCTTTAAGATAGCTTATAACAAGACCTTTAAAGAACATTTGAATGAGGTTCGCTTGGAGCATGCGTGTGAGCGGTTACTCGCGGGAGAGAAGATATCAGACGTTGCTTTTGACTCTGGCTTTAATGACCCGTCTTATTTCAGCCAAAGGTTCAAACATCACTTTGGTATGTCTCCATCTAAGTTTGCTGAAAACAGTGAAGACTAGAGCGAACAATATTAACCAGCCAGTCTTACGCTAACGACAGATAGTTTCATTGAAGCCTCGACATTCGTGTTGGGGCTTTTTTATGCTTCTACGAGATACGAGATACGAGATACGAGATACGAGATACGAGATACGAGATACGAGATGTTTGGGTTAGTTTTTTGAAGATTGTTTTGCAGGGATTAAACAAGATAAGAAAAAAAATATCGTGGTATAGCCGGGGGGACTATACCACGGGTGCCAATGACACCTTCGCTTGCTGCCGGAGTGATATGGCAAGCCACATCACCTCTGGAATTAAATTAAAGAGAAGGAGTTTCTCTTCGATGGAGTAACTATACGATTAGTGACTTATTTTACTTATAAAATTAACGACAGAAGGCTATGAGAAAAGCGACATTTTTATAAGTTTTTGATATTTAATGATTTGTTGGGTTTTTGGTTGTGGTGTAC
>NZ_MCYD01000988.1:0-858 GCF_002876325.1 Vibrio sp. 10N.261.52.A1 | reverse complement strand
AGATTGTTGTGGTTGGTGGCGGCGCTGCTGGCCTGGAGTTAGTTGCGCGTTTAGGTCGTGATAAACGTTATGATGTGACACTTGTAGAGCCATCGTCACACCATTACTGGAAACCGCGTTTACACGAAATTGCAGCGGGAACATTCGACGAAGAACTCGACGCTGTCAGCTACTTCCAACATGCATCTTGTAATGGTTACACCTATGTTCAAGCCTCCATGAGCGGCTTAGAGCGTGCTAATAAAGTCATCAAAGTGAATCATTTTAGCGGTACGATGCAAGAGCTAGAATACGATTATCTTGTTATCGCAGTCGGCGCCATCAGCAATGACTTTAAAACAGAAGGCGTGAGTGAACACTGTCTATTCCTTGATTCAGCATTGCAAGCCCAAAAAGCTTGGCAGGAGATCAACCCTCTACTGAGAGCAAGCAGTCAGCGCAAAATTTCAATTGTTGGCGCAGGTGCAACGGGCGTTGAACTGGCGGCAGAGCTAGCAAAAGTGAGTGCCAAGCTACAGCGCTATCGTCAGGAAGGCAGTCTTGAGATCACTTTAATTGAAGCGGCTGATCGTGTGTTGCCTGCTGGGCCTGAATGCATGTCGAAACGAGTTCATGAAGCTTTGGTAAAACAAGGCATTAACGTTAGGACTGGGACTCGCATTCAAAGAGCTGAAGAGGCGAAATTAGTCACTTCAGAAGATGAGATTATTTCAGCAGATCTGCAAGTATGGGCTGCTGGTATTAAATGTGCAGATTGGCTAAGTGAATTAGATGGTTTAGAGACAAATCGAATCAATCAACTAGTTGTAGATCAGACACTAAGAACAACCAATGACAACGATATCTTTGTGATTGGCG
>NZ_MCYD01000987.1:0-613 GCF_002876325.1 Vibrio sp. 10N.261.52.A1 | reverse complement strand
CTCCAGTATGTACGGATATAAAAAAAGTCAGGGAGTACCTAGCGTTACTAGATACCAACCTAACTTTTCTGAATCGATTGTTAGACCCTGAATCGGGTCATACGAATCGCTGGTGGCGATAAATCGTTATTTTTTTCTGGTGATGCCAAGAACTGTTTTTAGGCTAGCAAACGCAATTAAGCAGTAGGCGAGTAGTTCTGTGCCTTCTTCTGCAATGTTTTTAACGGCACGAACGTAATCATCGCCCATCACATTGTGCCAAAAGCTCCCCATACCGAATAGACGGGAGAATACTAGCAGTAACATTACAGCTGTCACTAACAGGTTCATGTGAGGAGAAGCCAAAATAAGGGCAAGTTGATCGATAGTGCGCTTGCCGTTTTTTACAGCATAAAAAATAGCGCTACCAGCAACTAGCGCAGCAGGAACAACCCATGCACCGTGTGCGATCTTATCGAACCAAAAATCCATTTCACGAATGAACAGTACAGCGAAGAAGGCGCTAATGAGAGCCGCAGCGTGTTTTACTTCACATCTCTTTCTCGCTAGGTAAGCAAAAGAACCTGAAGTTACGATAAGTAGCAGCTGTTGCAACATCTCTGTCACTGAGATC
>NZ_MCYD01000986.1:0-1632 GCF_002876325.1 Vibrio sp. 10N.261.52.A1 | reverse complement strand
GCTGACCAAGAACAGCAGTTTAAAGAGCTGAGCAACACGCTGCGTTGTCCTAAATGTCAGAACAACACGATTGGTGACTCGAATGCTGAATTAGCGGTCGACTTGCGTCAAAAAGTGTACGAGATGACAAAAGATGGTAAGTCGAAGCAAGACATCATCGATTACATGATTGCTCGTTACGGTAACTTCGTGACTTACAATCCGCCACTAACACTTGCGACGTCTATCCTTTGGATTGGTCCATTTGCAGTGGTTGTGTTTGGATTTGGCTTGATCATTTTACGAAGCAGAAAGTCAAAATCACAAGCGGCAACAGAGTCAGATAAAGACTGGAATGCAGATAAAGAAGCACGTTTAAAAGCGTTACTCGACGAAGAGAACGACGGAGATAAACAGTAATGACTCTATTTTGGGTTTCGACCATTATTCTTTCGCTAGCGGCAATCTTGATGATTGTTCTGCCTTTTATCAATAAAAAGGCAAACAACGATGATGTGCTTCGCGATGAATTGAACAAAGCATTCTACAAAGATCGCCTTGATGAGTTAGAAGTAGAAGCAGAAGAAGGTCTTGTTGATAACCAACAGGAGCTGATCGCTGATTTGAAACAATCTCTGCTTGATGATGTTCCTGCTAAGCAAGAGATGAAAAAGACTCATATCTCGACGCTTGGCGTGGTTGTTCCGTCAATCATTTTGGTTGTTGCAGTTACCTACGGTATGTACTTTAAGTTTGGTGCGCTAGACAAGGTTCAACATTGGCAAGAGGTCAGCAATAACCTTCCTGAGCTATCCAAAAAGCTAATGTCATCAGAAGGTGGTACGCTAACTGATGATGAACTTGAAGATTTGACACTAGCACTACGTACTCGCTTGCATTACCAACCAAAAGATTCAACGGGTTGGTTGCTACTAGGTCGTATCGCGCTGGCTAACCGTGATGCACAAACTGCGATTGATGCGATGGAGCGTGCTTATAAGCTAGAGCCTAAGGACGAAGACGTTCAACTTGGTTTTGCACAAGCACTGATGTTGTCTCCAGATGAGGCAGAGCAAAACCAAGCTCGCTTGCTTCTAAGTCGTTTGGTTCAAAACGATTACGTTGATCTTCGTGTGTTCTCGCTACTCGCATTCGATGCATTTGAGCGTCAAGATTACCCAGGTGCGGTTAAGTACTGGAGCATCATGCAGCAGATGATCGGTCCACAAGACAGTCGTTACGAAATGCTTTCTCGCAGCATCGAAAGTGCTCAGAAGAAAATGGGTGACGCGATGGGTGTTGATCAAGGCAAGAGTGTTGCAGTAACACTTGATCTGTCTGCTGATGTGAACGCGGATCTTAACTCAGTGCTAGTTGTCTCTGTACACCGAGCGGATGGTTCGCCAATGCCTATCGCTGCAGCTCGTTACCCGTTAGGTTCTTTCCCTCGCACGGTTGTACTGGATGATGGTAACAGCATGATGCAAGGTCAAAAGCTGTCTAGTCTTGAAACTCTGATGGTTAGAGCTAGGCTTGATACAGATGGTAACGTTTCAACTCGCGATGGTGATTGGTACGGTGAGAGTGAAGTGGTTGAATTGGGTGAACCTGTGACCATTAATATCAATAAGCAATATTAATCATCATTTTGCA
>NZ_MCYD01000985.1:0-1763 GCF_002876325.1 Vibrio sp. 10N.261.52.A1 | reverse complement strand
CTGCTGTTCTTGGTCAGCGTTATCGAATTCATGAAATTCGATAGGCGCTGCAGACACAGTCGCTGAAATCGCAAACGTAGCAAATAAAGTAATCAGAGCCTTCTTAATCATTTCGCTTCCTCCAACAACTCGTTGTACATCGGCTCAAGCGTCGATGCCCAGTTTGTTGGATTCACATCACCCACATGGCGATAGCGAACGACACCGTTAGCGTCGATTAGGAAAGTCTCTGGAGCACCATAAACGCCAAGGTCTAGACCTAGCATGCCGTTACCGTCGAACAGACTGATCAGGTATGGGTTACCCAACTCTTTTAGCCAACCCACAGCCTTATTGCGATCATCTTTATAGTTCAAACCAATGATCTTAACGCCCTTGTCAGCCAGCTTGTTCAAGTATGAGTGCTCTGCGTAACAAGTAGGACACCAAGTAGCCCACACATTAAGCAGTAGAGGTTCGCCCTTGAAGATCGCTTGATCGTGAAGCTTACCTGGCTGCTCTAAGTCTTCTAGATCAAACTGAGGTACTGGTTTACCAATTAATACCGATTCAAGTTTAGTCGGGTCATCGCCCGACTGATTGCGCACTAATTGCGTTGCAAAGATTCCCGCTAGAACCATGAACGCAATCAATGGAATGAATAAAACCTTTTTGTTCATTCGAGTTAAGCCTCCTGCTCTTTAGCCGACTTTTTAGATGGCTTACGGAAACGGTAACGACGGTCACTGATAGCAATAGCACCACCAAGAGACATGATCAAAGAACCCGCCCAGATCCAACGTACAAACGGTTTGTAGTAGATACGTACAGCCCAAGATTTGTTGTCGTCTAAACGTTCACCCATAGCAATGTAAAGGTCACGTGTTACGCCACGATCAATCGCCGCTTCTGTCATCATAGACTTAGCTGTTGTGTAGAAACGTTTTTCTGCGTGAAGCGTGTTGATGTACTTGCCTTCTTTTGTGATTTCAAAATCAGCAATGTAGCCATCGTAGTTTGGACCATCTTTGTCACGAACACCCGTAAATAGGAAATCGTACTCTTCAAGCTGGTAGCTCTCACCTGGTGCAAGACGAACATCACGTTCAATACTGTAGTTCTGTACCATCGCGATACCAATTACAGTTACCGCCAAACCGATGTGACCACACACCATAGCCCAGTGACTGCGTGGTAGCTTAGTCAGACCTTTCATAAACGTATGACGGTGAGTCGCACGCTCATGCAGTTCGAAGCCATGCATGAAGATGATCCAGAATGCCATCACCCAGCCGGCAAACGCAGTACCACTGAAGCGATCAGCTAGTACCGTCACCAATAGCGCACTCAAGCCTAGCGAGAATACACCCGAAATGACCATTGGCTTAACAAGCTTAGATAGGTTGTCACGCTTCCAACGGATAAGAGGACCGATACCCAACAGGAACGAGAACGGAATCATTAACCAGAAGAACAACATGTCGAAGAATGGCGCACCGATAGATACCGAGCCCAAACCTAACTGTTTGTGAACAAGCGGTAGTAGTGTACCGACTAACACCACCACTAGAGCAGCAATCAACAGGATGTTGTTACCTAGTAGTGCGTTTTCACGTGAGACTAGATCGAAGTTACCGCGAACACGTACTGATGCACCTTTCACTGCGAACAGTAATAGTGAGCCACCAATAACAAAAACTAGGAAACCTAGGATGAACATACCACGAGCCGGATCAGACGCGAACGCGTGAACCGAGACCAGAATGCCCGAACGAACTAAGAAA
>NZ_MCYD01000984.1:0-8977 GCF_002876325.1 Vibrio sp. 10N.261.52.A1 | reverse complement strand
GTGTCAAACCTTTAGTCGTGCTTTAAGCCACCATTTACTTTTAGCCAGTCAACGTTGCCATGACTGATTTTCGAGGAGAACAACTAATCCCTAATTGCTTCCCTTGTTCTAGTTAGCTAGTAAAACAGTCGTTAGCTAGACGCTTCCTAGTTAAACCGTCGCATGTTAAAGCACTGTGGGTTAGCCAGTTAAGCCGTTTCTAGTTCCGCTTTTGGAACCACGTTTAGGCGGTCACCGTAGATTGGGCGAAGTGCTAGCATCACCTCAGTTCTAGTAAGAACACCTACCATCACACCGTTTTCCAATACTGGAAGCATATGTGGTTGGCTTACTTTCATCGCTTTCGCACGCTCTTCTAAAGAAAGTGAAGTCAGGCGAGTTGCGAAGCCCATGCTAGTAGTAGGGTACAGTTGCTCTTTGTCAATACATAGGAACTCAGCCACATCAACTAGCTTGTCGTTTGCATCGATTGCCACAACGTCGCGGCTCATTAGGTCTACGACTTTCTGGCCTTTAGTTGGGATGTAATCTTGGCACCAAAGGTCAACCATTACGTCATGAACAGAGAAGATACCAACCAGACGGCCTTCAACATCGCAAACAGGAGCGCTAACAAGTTGAGCGTCTAATAGTGAATCAATTGCCACTGATGTAGGCATTTCTACGCTTAGTGTAATTGGTTGAGTGTTCATGATTTGCTTGATAGTCGTTGCTGTGTTCATAGTAATTTCCTTAACTGACGTAATTTCTGTTGTTTGTGTAATTGCAGTAATTTTTGCTGCTTTAAGTTGTGGGCGACGGTAGATGCTCCAATTGGCTAAGCCGACCAATACCGAACCACCTACAATGTTGCCGATTGTCACAGGCACCAAGTTTGCGGTGACAAATTTCATGATGTTTAGGTCTGCGTACTGGGCTGGTGTTGCGCCAATTTGCATCCAAAAGCTTTCTGGTGCGAATGTTTGAATCGTGATGCCTAGGGGAACCATGAACATATTCGCCACGCAGTGTTCAAAGCCTGAACTAACGAACATCGCTACAGGTAATACGGTCATCATCGCTTTGGTCATGGCATTAGCAGAGCTGAACGTTAACCAAATGGCTAAACACACCAATAAGTTACAAAGCACACCCAAAGCAAAAGCTTGAACAGGGCTGTGGTGTAGCTTGTGTTGTGCAATATTCAGAGCATTTAAACCCCATTGCCCGCCATCCAACTGATAAAGACCTGCTGCGCTTACTAGAGCCAAAAGGAACATGGCGCCGATAAAGTTACCGACATAGACCTTGCCCCAAATAGACAGCATCTTAGTGAAGGTAATCTGCTTGTTAGCCCATGAGATGCTTGATAACACTGAGCTGGTAAACAGCTCGCCACCGCAAATCACAATCAGGATTAAACCCATACTGAATGCAAGACCGCCGGCTAAGCGACTCAATCCCCATCCAGCGTCTGCGCTGCCTGTGGTTACCGTGATGTAGAATAAAAAAGCAAGCCCGATGAATGCGCCAGCCATGATCGCTAAACTTAAAGTCATGCTGCTGGTTTTATTTGCTTTGCTTAATGCAAACTTTTCTGCTTCCGCCATCATTTCTGTTGGTGAGAACAGTTGATGATTTTCAGAAGTGCTGGTTGCCATATCCCCCCCTTGAACAATCCGTCATATGTAATTCCTAGTGTTAATGACTTGCTTAATCCGTAACGGTTAAGCAGTAATGTTTTGCAGGGCTCGTTGCGTCCTGCCATTCCAGATTAGGGGGTTGGTCGATAGAGGTAAAATTGATAATTTTTAAAAACCACATCAAATTTATTGATATAGCTTGGGTTACGCGTAGAATGAAATTGGTTGCTCATCGGCTTAACAAAAACAGAGCGATAGGACACAAATAATTAAAAGCATTAAGGATGAATTTTGCGTTATTCATTAAAGCAACTCGCGGTATTTGATGCAGTAGCAGATTCCGGGAGCGTTAGTATTGCAGCAGACAAGTTGGCGTTGACTCAATCTGCGACAAGTATGTCTCTAGCACAGTTGGAAAAAATGCTTGGTAGGCCTTTGTTTGAAAGGCAGGGCAAGCAAATGGCGCTTACTCACTGGGGTATGTGGCTGAGACCAAAAGCGAAGCGTTTACTGCAAGATGCTCAGCAAATTGAAATGGGATTTTACGAGCAGCACTTATTGAGTGGAGAGCTCAAATTAGGTGCGAGTCAAACGCCTGCAGAGCACCTCGTTCCAGACCTTATCAGTATTATTGATAATGACTTTCCAGAGATGCGAATCTCACTCGGCGTACAAAGTACCGATGCCGTTATCGATGGGGTGTTAGATTACAAATATGACCTCGGTGTTATCGAAGGGCGCTGCGATGACAGTCGAGTTCATCAAGAAGTGTGGTGTACCGACCATTTAACGGTTGTGGCTGCGGCTCATCATCCATTTGCGAAGCGTGAACGTGTCAGCTTGGCACAGTTAGAACAAGCAAAGTGGGTGTTGCGTGAACACGGCTCTGGTACTCGCAAAGTTTTTGATAGCTCTATTCATCATTTAATTGGTGATCTCGATGTTTGGCGAGAGTATGAACACGTTCCCGTTTTAAGAAGTCTGGTAGCAAACGGTCCATATTTAACGTGCTTACCTTATCTCGATGTCGAGCAGTTTGTTGAATCTGGTCAATTGGTTACTTTAAATGTGCCCGAGCTCGAAATGGAACGTACGCTTTCATTCATTTGGCGTGCAGACATGGCAGAAAACCCGCTTGCTGAATGTATTAAGCGCGAAGGCAGGCGCATGATGAAAGGCAAACCGTCAGTTCTATAGCAGCAATTTGATAAAATGCTAATAACCAAATGTGTTGAATAAGCGATTCCGGTCTCTATCTCGTGATAAATACACATTCGCGTACATAATTAATGTGATCACGATCGTCTAAAAGAAGGCGTTCTTACCATAGTATGCTTACTTGATTTTAAGTGAGGCTAAAACCGGTTGCGTTCAATAACGTAATTAGGCTTTAGAAATAGTATGAGTACATTAGTCGCGATTTCATTAACAACAGGTATTTTGTCAGGTCTTTGGGGATGGATAGCTATCTCTTTTGGCTTATTGTCATGGGCGGGTTTCTTAGGTTGCACCAGTTACTTTGCTTCGCCAACCGGTGGTGTTAAAGGGTTAGCGGGTAGCTTATTAACCAACATGACAGGCGTATTCTGGGCAATGGTAATCATCGAAAGCTCAACCTTCGCTGGGTTAGAGATTCTTGGCTATGTAATTACTGCTATTGTCGCTTTCTTTATGTGTATTCAAGCAAAACAAGCGTGGCTAGGTTATATCCCTGGAACCTTCATTGGTTGCTGTGCGACGTTTGCTGCAGGTGGTGACTGGCAATTAGTTGTGCCTTCTTTACTACTTGGCGGCGTGTTTGGATACTTAATGAAAGCAACGGGCTTGTGGCTTCACGCAAAATCAACTCAATCTTCGGAAGTGGTTGAACAACACGCTAAGCAAGCAAAAGCCTAACGAATACGTTAAGCAATGATGCTCTAGTTACTGTGAACTCTTGCAAGATAACCCCCAATTAATTTGTATATCAATTTATACAGGCACACCATTTGGTGTGCCTTTTTTGTTTTTGGCGGCTATGAGAACTCGCAGAAGGACTTATACCGTCTATCAGAAAAGCTAAAGGATTAGGTATTCCCGTTTGCCATAGTGATCACTCGTTTCAACGTCCACCTCAACAGCAGTGGGATACATTCTTGGCCGCGATCTTCGCAATGCGAAACAATCGCCAGAGCGAGATCAGGTTTTGCATGTTTCTTCAATACTTTAGCCACCACTTTTTTCGGTGGAATAGGGTGGTCGTATGGGATCTTAACCATGTCCCTGAAAAAGCTTTCAAACCCATTCATGTATAAATAGTGTTCGATGTCTTTATCAGGTAGCTCGGTTAAGCGGTGACGCTCTTGGTCGTTACCGAGCTTAGAGTGAACGGTTGCGGCATACTTTTTACCTGCCGCATCACCATCAGTAACTACATGCCAATCAATACCAAACTCTTGTGCGACTTTAATTAACGCTTTTAATCCAGACTGAGCAAACTCAATGATCTGTACACCTTCGGCTGCAAGGTTATATCCGCATTGGTTGGCTAATTCGTTAAACAGCCAAACCTCTGTTTCACCTTCGACTAACAACCAACATCGAGCGAACAGTGCACCGGAGCGGTGGAATCGAATATGAAAACCAATTCTCCTTAGTTCATCTTTACTGAAGTGATTCATGTTCAATTGATTAGCGATGGTTTTGTCTGATTGACGAACCAAACGGCGAATAGATTGTAATGGAACAGCGGCAAGCAACTCACCACTATTGGTAGTGAGGATTTTCTGCATTGGCAGCTTTTGCATCAGGCTCCAAGCTCTTGCTAAGTGAGTAGGGTGCAATCGACCTTCGGGATCTTCTAAGATCAAAAGTGGACGTGCACAACGCCTCAATTCGTTTGGCCCTTTAGCTTGGAGATAAGCGTTTAATAAACCCATGAACAATAGGCGTGTTTGTTTATTATTGGTTTCCTCTACGAGCTGATGGATACTCTGGTCGTTAGCACCAGCAGAATAGAGTAATCCATCCCTCTGTTTCCTTGGGTTACGGCGAGAATTACTTTTGAAAGAGAAATAGTGTTCAACCAAGCTTTGCATAGACTGTAAACTACTGCGCATTTCACCTTTGTTAACATGACCAGGAATCGCCATTAAACGACGGCAGGTATTATCGATTCGTTTTTCGATTCTGGCTTGGCGCGCGTTACCATTAGTACCATTGCCATTGCCATTGTTCGAATTTCCGTTTGGCGTGACCGACTTAGCGTTGAAAGGACGATCAAAATGCCTTGCATCACGTAAGCGAATGACCGGATGCAAGGTCATCAATTCTTGTGCAAGCTTTTCTGAATGGTGCAGTTTGAGAGGATTACCATCTAACCCCAAGAATGCATAGTGGGTGGTGGTTTCGTATTGATCCAACGTCGCGCTGATTCGGTAATAAATGCGATAAACACCAAATTCGTCTTGGACCCAGATGGGCTTGAGCTTGCGGTAACGGCCTGCATTCAATTCGCTCTTGTCGTTAGCTTTAAGCGAAAGGACAATTTGTAAGTGTTGAGACTGCGGGTGTGAAACTGAGTAATCGACATGAAAATCGGTCATTTCAAAGTGGTATGGCACACCGTCTGAAGGAAGAACGACGGAAAGGGCATCCAGTAATGAAGACTTACCCCAAGTATTTTCACCAATAAGCGTGGTTAGCTCGTCAAACGCCAATGACATGCGCTTGATACCCCGAAAGCCAGAAATCTCGATTCTTTCTAGTTGCATAGGCTTACTCCTAACGGAAGGCTCTGCTAATTGTTTGAAAGCTAACAGATATCTTTAATCATAATCGAAAAATAGATAATCGGAATGCTCGTCTGTCACAAAACCCACTCTTTGTTTATACGCCGTAAAATCAGGTTTTTGATCTATATCGAGTATTTTTTTGCAGTGCAGTTTCATAAAATTCACGATTCTGTCATGATTCCCGACCTAGTATGAAGGGACAAAGAGAGAAGACAATATGACTAAAAAGAATAAGCCGACAAAAATTGTGTTGGCACACATCAACGACACCCACTCATACTTTGAACCAACGTCATTACAGCTATCACTTAAAATGAACAACCACATCATTGAACCTTATGTCAGTGCTGGTGGTTTCGCTCGAATCGCAACACGCTTTAAACAAATAGAGCAAGATGCCCAACGACAAAAGGTCGGAACCCTGTTCCTGCATGCTGGGGACTGCTTTCAAGGGACCCTGTACTTTTCTCTGTTCAAGGGGAAAGCCAACGCCGATCTGCTTAATGCACTGAATATTGACGCTATGACTCTCGGCAATCACGAACTAGACATGGGTAATGAACCCGTTGCTATGTTCGCAAAGAAAATCCAATTTCCGCTATTGGCCGGTAACTGGAACTTGTCGAATGAAGATATCAATAAAACTCATACGTTAGCGGACAACGAAATTGTTAAGCCTTACTTAACTGAAACACGTAGTGCTTCTTTTATAACGAAGGAGTTCGATGGCGAAAAAGTCGCTATTTTCGGCTTAAGCATCGATAAGATGTCGAGTATTGCCAACCCAGACTTAGATACTCCATTTGAAAATGCCCTAGAAACAGCGAAAGCAACCATAGAGCAAATTCACAAAGCAGGTATCAATAAAATTGTATTACTCAGTCACCTTGGTTACGAAGCCGATTTAGAGCTCGCGGCAAATGTCTCTGGCATTGGAGTGATCGTTGGCGGTCATAGCCACCGCTTGCAAGGTGATTTCTCAGATATTGGCTTGGTAAAAGACGATGACTATGGCGTGAAAGTGGGTGATACCTATGTCGTACAAGCGGGCTTCCACGCAATGAGCCTAGGCCACTGCGAAATCGAGTTCGACGCTCAAGGTAAAGTGACGCACTTTAATGGCAAGAATGAACTGTTATTAGGTCGACGCCTCTTTATCGATGCGAAATTGAGTGAAGTAGGGCAAGACGATGCACATGATATGGCGTGTGATTTTTTGAACAATCACCCAAACATCGCAGTGTGTAAGAAAGATCCTGAGCTACAGAGTATTCTGACAGACAAGTATCAGCCTAGAGTCCGTAAACTTCAGCAGCAAGTAGTAGCGCATGCCGACACTAAGTTACGCCATGTCCGTATCCCTGATGAAAATGGGCCAAGCCAACTTGCACCGCTCGTTGCTCAATCATTCCACTACTTAATGAACCAAAAAGGACATCAGGTAGATTTTGCGATCCATAACTCTGGTGGTGTAAGGAACTCCCTTAATAGCGGCGATGTTTCGGTTGCCGATATTGCCGGAAAGCTACTACCGTTTGCCGTACCTATTGGCGTGTATGAAGTCAGAGGTGAAACGATAGCTGGTATGTTGGAAGGTGCCATCAATAACGCACTGGATAACGGTGTGGTAGGCACAGGATCGGGGAGTTTCCCTTACACCCATAACTTAAGGTTTTGTTACCACAAAGAAGCGCCAATCGGGCATCGTATCCATCACTTGGAAATTCATTCAGAAGAGTCAGGTTGGCAGCCAGTTTCCCGTGAACATATTTACCGAGGTGTATCTTCGGCTTACACAATGAAAGGAAAAGAGGGTTACAACGCTGTACTGGATATGATTGGTGACGGTATCGTAACGACTTACTCGATGGCCGATTGTTTTATTGCGTTCTTACAAGACAATCCAGAGTCACTAAAATATAACGAGCCACTAAATTGCATGGAGTGTTTTAGGTAAACATTCGCAAAATGAACCATTTATAAAATTGGCACTGTTTATGCTTAGTTTCTAGGGCAAGTTCCTGTGGAGGCAAAGCATGAATAGGAAAGATTGGTTGGATGCAGCCGCTGTTGTTGGCTGGGTTTCTGTTTGGTCTGCATTGGTATATCTCGTTCCAATGGCGGGCATATAGCATACCTAGGCTCAGCATCTTAACGAGACTCTATAACTGAACGAATGGTATTTAACGTGTTGTTAGCAGGCTTCAGAGCAAGCTATCGCCATGAGTGGTATTGTCGGAATCAATACGAGTCTCTTATTGACAGACGGGCACAAATAAAAAAGGAGCGCTATGCTCCTTTTTTATTAATTTCTGAAAATTTATCTAGACGAAACAAAGTTTGCGGAATATTATCCACGCGTTTGGGGAGTAGTTAGCGCAAGTTTACGTATCGTCATCTCGTTAGGCCAAGTGTCTATCCGGTGCGTAAAGGTGAAATCCCATATTTCACTTCAACGAGACCAACGCAATCACAATCAAGATCCGTCGTGGAGCTTGATATGTTTTGTTTGCGGAAGGTCTTTGAACAGTTCTTCCGCCCGGAGGAATAATGAACTCAACTCAATCTCTATTATCTACCAATAGTGAATCCTTTTTTTCATCGCCAATCATGACGACGTATGCGGGATTTTTCCTGCTGACGGTTATTCTCGTCTCTATTGATATCTATCAGACTCGCGGTGGTAACGTCACAATCAGAAAAGCGGCGATCTGGAGTGTTTTCTGGTTTTTGCTAGCATTCTTGTTTGCAGGTTCTATCTACCTGTTTTGGGATGTGTACGCACCAAATAGTGATTACACCGCGCAAAAGGCGACAGTGTCATTCATCACGGGTTATTTGCTAGAGAAATCATTGAGCGTAGACAACCTGTTTGTATTCGCGATGATCTTTGCTCAATACCAGGTTCCTGAACATCTAAGACCTCGTGCGCTTCTTTGGGGTGTTATTGGCGCATTGGTGTTACGTGCAATCATGATCGCGTTAGGCGCGCAATTACTCGCTGAATACCACTGGGTGCTTTATGTGTTTGCTGCGTTTCTGATTGGTACAGGTATCAAACTAGCATTAGACAAGGGCGAAGAGGAGAGTGTGAATACACTACCTGAAAAGCTACTTCGCAAAATTATGCCAGTGACAGAAGATTTCCATGGCCCGGCATTGATGATCAAACAAGGTGCAAAATGGGTGCTTACACCAATGATGTTGGTGATAGGTGCGATAGCGGTTATGGACGTAATGTTCGCTTTGGACTCTATCCCAGCGATCTTCGCGGTAACACAAGAACCATTCTTGGTACTTGCAGCTAACGTGTTTGCATTGCTTGGCTTACGTTCTTTGTACTTTGTACTGCAAGGTATGATGGACAAGTTCATCTACTTGAAGCCTGCACTTTCATTCATCATGGTGTTCATTGGTGTGAAAATGCTATTGGTTGATAGTGAGTGGGCTATCCCGACATACTGGTCTTTAGCGGTATTGGTTTCTACCATGACGATTGCGGTTATAGCGTCGATTTATGCAAAGAAGCCAGCTATTGAACAAGTAAATTAAAACAAATATAACTTATCGAAAACTCGATAA
>NZ_MCYD01000983.1:0-5672 GCF_002876325.1 Vibrio sp. 10N.261.52.A1 | reverse complement strand
GTACTGCTACTCGTGAAAATGCTACTCGTGTACTTCTATTAGGTTCAGGTGAACTTGGCAAAGAAGTGGCTATCGAGTGCCAACGTTTAGGTTTAGAAGTTATTGCTTGTGACCGTTATGCAGATGCGCCGGCTATGCAAGTTGCGCATCGCAGCCATGTATTAGACATGTTAGATGGCGATGCACTTCAAGCCATCATTGAACTAGAAAAACCAGATTACGTGGTGCCTGAAATTGAGGCTATCGCCACCAGCAAGTTGGTAGAGCTTGAAGCTCAAGGCTTGAATGTCGTTCCAACAGCTAACGCCACTAAGCTAACGATGAACCGTGAAGGTATTCGTCGCCTGGCAGCAGAAGAACTAAAGCTAAGCACATCCCCTTACCGCTTTGCAGACACCTTTGAAGACTTCGCTGCCGCAGTTGAATTTGTCGGTATGCCTTGCGTTGTGAAACCAGTAATGAGTTCTTCAGGCAAAGGCCAAAGCGTTATCAAAACCGAAGAAGATATCCAGAAGTCTTGGGACTACGCACAAGAAGGCGGTCGTACTGGTGCGGGTCGTGTGATCGTTGAAGGTTTCATCGACTTTGATTATGAGATCACTCTTCTAACCGTTCGCGCCGTCGACGGTGTCCATTTCTGTGCACCTATCGGCCACCGCCAAGAAGATGGTGATTACCGCGAATCATGGCAGCCACAAATCATGTCAGACAACGCTCTAAAAGCTGCACAATACACAGCAGAGCAAGTGGTTAATGCTTTAGGCGGTCATGGTATCTTTGGCGTAGAGTTGTTCGTTAAAGGTGACCATGTGATCTTCAACGAAGTATCCCCTCGCCCACACGATACTGGCTTAGTGACTTTGATGTCTCAAGACTCATCAGAATTCGCGCTGCACGTACGTGCATTTACAGGTATGCCAATCAAATCAATTACTCAGTATGGCCCATGTGCGTCTGCAGTAATCCTTGGACAAGGCACATCAACGAACATCCGTTTTGAAGGCCTTGCGGAAGCGCTAGATGCACCACAAACACAAGTTCGCCTGTTTGGTAAGCCAGACATCGATGGTCGTCGTCGCCTTGGTGTTGCACTAACACGCCGTAAGAGCACAGAAACCGCTATTGAAGATGCAATCACCAGCGCATCTAAAGTTAAAGTGATTTACTAAGTAGGCTTTCACACATGAAGTCTTAACGATCAAAAAGACGGGCCATGAGCCCGTCTTTTCATTGGTGTTATCTTTTCGAAAGCAAACTGAGCTTAGACTTCCGACTCAATCAAGTACACTTCCTCACTGAATCGAGACAAACCTTTCTTAGCAATCTTAGGGTGCTCGTGGTCTGCAATGTCTTGGTTCAATAACGTAATCTTGTAACCCGCAAACAACTGATCGATTTCTAGTTTAGGTACGCTAAACGGAGGGCCTGCCATTTCATCTTGGTCGTAGTCTAGCGTTACAAGCAGGATCTTGCCGCCAGGCTTCAATAACTGCTTCAAGCGTTCTACATATTGCACTCTCATCTCAGCAGGCAAAGCAACTAAAGAAGCACGATCATAAATAATATCGACCGGCTGAATTGGCGCAGTGAAGTAATCCCCAGTGTAAACACTCAACTCATCAAACTGATAAAGCTCATGTTGGCCGTTAATTTGAGTTACGGTTGGCGTGTAGAAATGCTCAGAGAAAAAAGCTCGAACCGCAATCTGACTCAATTCCACACCTTGAACGTCTTCATGTTTAGACGCTAGCCAAATCAGGTCTTCACTCTTGCCACACAAAGGAACAAATACACTCTTCTCATAGCTAGGGTCAGTTGCTTTCCAGAACTCAACTAAAAGCGGGTTTACATCTTCAAGGTGGAAACCAATTTGGTTGGCTGCCCATTTATTGTGCCAAAATTCAGGATTATTCATCTTTCGTTCATGTTAAACAGTCATAATGCAAGGGTACAGTATAGAGAAGTAAGAGCAACCTTAGCTTGGCTTAAAGTGCCAAATTGGTTTCGAGTAACACCAGAAACTGGCTAGGTTCAAAGTTCTTAAAATTGCGGAACAAACGCTTGGATTATTTGTCTATATGTTCACATTTTAAAGCAATATTAAACGTTAGAGTTGGTTTCTGTCTTAACTAGCCCCATTTAATATGTAGTGAGTTTAGTTAAGCTTTTTTACTCTTATGCGTTACTGGTTACCCCTTTTAACTATCCGTTTTTGTAACCTTGTATTTTGGAGTTTGAATGAGTGTATTTCTCCGTACGACGGCCCTAATGCTTCTAGTATTGAGCCGAGCGCCTGCATTCGCAGCAGCACCTGTTTCAACGAGTTCAACTGAACAATCGCGCACAGCGTCTTCGCAAAACCAAGTTTCATCAAACGTATTCCGCCACAGCCTAAGCGGCCTATATGGCATCAAGGCATTCGACTCGCGTCCAACTCAGCCTTATACCGACTTCGACATCCTTTACAGCAAAGCTCACCAAGCGCAAGCAGAGCTAGAGACAATCTGTAAAAGTACTGCTCTTCTCACTAATTCAGATGCCCTATTCGCTGGTGTTAAATCTCAAGCTCGCGCTCAAGAGAAAATTGAATTAGAACTGGATGGTGACAACACAAGAATTACCGACCTAGCTCGCGCAACAATCATCGCTAATGATGTAGAAAGCTTAGTTGAAGTGTACGAAGCACTGAGCCGTGAAGCGGACGTGGTAAAAGTGAAAAACAAGTTTAAGTCACCAGCTGATTCTGGCTACCGTGACCTTAACTTACTGGTTCGCTTACCAAAAACTAACATGATCGCCGAGGTTCAACTTCACTTAAAAGCGATAGCGGATGTGAAAAGTGGTCCTGAACATGAGCTATACGAGATCATTCAAGGTATTGAGCGCCATGCCATTGCTGAAAAGCGCCCAATCAACGACATTGAAGCTGCACAAATCAATAGCCTGAGACGCCAATCTTTAGAGCTGTACCAACAAGCATGGCAACCATACATTACAACCCATATTAAAGCGGCATAACCCCAACCTTACCGCTACTACAAAACAAAAACGAACAAGGGCTGCACTCGCAGCCCTTTTTAATTTCAGCGTATCTTTGAGCAATCATAAGTGAACGCTATTTGTGGTAATACTCCTGTGAGCGTTCATACAAGTCCAACGGCTTTAAGGTGCTATAGAAAGCAGCGATATCCTGTAAATCCTTATCAGATAGAGACTTCACGACTGACTGCATATATAAGTCCTGACGTGCATCACTTTTAAAATCACGCAATTGTTTAAGGATGTAGCTGGATTTTTGCCCTTTAATATTTGGGTAAGTCTGCACGAAAGGAATGATCTTATCACCGTGACACTGGCTACATAGGTTGTTAACGAGCTTTTCACCTGCCATCAGGCTCGGTATATAAGGTTCTGTTTTGTCACTTTGTACTGTCAGCTTTGGTGAAACCTTTCCCACCGTTTCAGTGTTTTCGTCAGTGCATGCGGAGAGTGACATCATAGCAACAGTCGACGTTACCAATAGCAGCGTGAACTTAGTTAGATTCATTATTGCTCTCCCGGCATAGGCGGCATCAGAGCGCTATCAATAGGTTTGCGTCGATACTTGTTCATGTCGATCCCTTTGTCTTGATAGTAGGTACTCAGATAGTCCAGTACTGGGTCCCATGTATCAGACAAGTCCCATAGCCCCTGCGTGTCTACCATCCATTGAATCGTTTCACGCCATTGCTCTCGGGTACCACTGTTCTGAGCCACAATAAGACTCGTGTGGCACGCATTACATTGGCCTTTCACTAGCTCCCACCCCGGAGCCATGATTAAACCTGAACTCTTATCTACCCCATAGAAAGCCTTTGGGTTATCCGGTACTTCATCGGCATGAACAAGCATTGAGGTTAACAAGCTACAGACCAGCGCCGCCCTCATAATGTCTTTACGATAAGAGCGCTTGTTGTTCTGAGTTGAATTATCACACATGGCTTTCCTCACGAAACTCTTACCGCAACTCTATGGCAACCATTAAACAGATACCCTTTTGGGTTCCATTGTGGTTGAACAACAGGCTGGCTATCACCTTCACTATCCGTGGCCTTCGCCCAGATCTCATAATAACCTGTCATAGGAAGTTCTAGATCGGCTTCCCATTGCTGCCACGCGCCCTTGTTTACCGGTTTATTCAGCTTAGCATCGTGCCAAGTGGTACCGTAGTCATAACTGATTTGGAGCTTCTCGACGGTTCTCAGCCCGGCCCACGCGTGACCGCTCACTTTGACCTTTTTACCAAGCGCAAACTCAGTGCAACTCTTTGGCGAGGTAATTAGCGACTTCACAATCATCTCTTCAATGATTTTAAAATCCTTGTTTTCTACTTTTTCACCAGGCGCGATTGGGTGCTTAGGCACTTGATAAGCGGGTGCTGCCATTTTATGGCCATCATGCACTTTATTACGGATACTGATACCCGTGGTGCACTTTTGAGAGACAGAAGCTGGGCGTCCTCCAAATACCGTTCTCAGTGGGAAACCGTGAAGATATGGAATAGGTTCGCCATTCATTTCCCATGCAATCAAAGCGTTGTCAGTCATTGCGGCTTCAATCGGTACACCACGTGAGATGGCCTCACCTTTGCCGCTTAAGTGCTTATCGAAACCATGGTTGCCCACGTAAATCGCGTCATCTTTAATACCACAGTCTTTTAGCACATCACTAAGCAACACACCTGTCCACTGTGCGCAGTACACGCCTGCGTTGTTCCACTGATTGCCTTTTGTGCTTGGGTAAAAGTTATTGCGGCTGTTGCCACCACACTCCAATACTAGACTTTGAGTGTGATGCTTAAATTTCGATTTGAGTTCCGCTATTGTGTAAGTTTTACTCTGTTTTACAGACTCCCCTTTCACTTCGAACGTCCAAGTATCCGGGTCCATTTTATTGAAATCTGGCATTAAACCATTCCATCGAACAAATGGAACATTGGCAGGCGTAACAACGGGCGCAAGCATGCTTTCTGGCGGATAAGCATTCAAAGGGTTGGTATTTAAAACGGTATAATAATCCGGCAAATCTTCTGCTTTTGCCCACGTTAACGTATTGATATCTAAAGCATCTAAACCTTCAGGGCGATTAGCTGCGAACACCCAAGAGACCGGCAACGCAGACGCCGCGGTTGCAGTTAACGCAGCTTTCAGGAACTGTCTTCTATCTAAACTCATTATTGCGATCCTTTGTGATTCAGTGTGTAAAAGTAAGTGGCAAGCTGCTCAATATCTTGCTCAGACAAAAGCTGGGCGACTTTAGACATGGTTTTATCGGAACGTTCTCCACTCTTAAAAGCCGTGAGCTGTTCAACCACGTAAGGCTTGTTCTGCCATTTCAGGTTCGGAATAGAAGGAAAAGAAGTGTCTTGAGTACTGCCATGACAAGCGACGCACATATTGGCAATTTGTTGGTAATCGGCTGCTTGGCCTATCGCGGGAAATAAAAGCAATACCCAAGCTAAAGCGGCTTTTCGCACACATCCTCCTAAGATCTGGATCAAAAAATCAGTTTGATCGGTCATAAAGTGGACGCATTACAGCAAATAGAGCGGTGTATTTAAATTCAATTAGAATTAACTACCGTTAAGGAGAACTGAACGCTGATGAGAAATCGTGCGAGATACGAGATACGAG